>DATFUN010000250.1:0-2522 GCA_035260805.1 Myxococcales bacterium
TCGTCACGCCCCCTTGAAAAGCAAACGAGACCAACTTCATTTTGTCCTCGGGCACGGAGTTGAGGTCGATCCCAGAGCGGGCGCAAATCGGACGGAGCGGCGGGGGCCGCAACCGGGCGGACCGCGCCGTCTCCCTGGTCCCGGGCCGCCGTGCTTCAGGCGAGGCCCCACCTGACCTTGCCTTGGGTGAACAGGGCGCCGGCCCGGGCGGCCTCCTGCATCCGGATCCGCTCGGCCGCGCGCTCGAATTCGTGCTTGCACTTGTCCGAGCAGAAGAAGTAGCGCCGTTTCTTGTATTCGCTGCTCGGCACCCCCTCGCCGCTCCCCACTCGCACGCCGCAGATGGGGTCGTACGCCTTCCCCGGCACCTTGTTCCCCTCGCCCGAATTCACCGGCCGCCCCCGTCCTGACCTGTGTTCGATTCTGCAACCGCCGCGCCGCGCCGCCCGGGTTGCCGGGCGCGGTGCGCCATCGGCTTCCTCCCCTGGGTACGCGCCTTCCCACCGCGGGTCGCCGTACGTTCCTGGCTGGACGGCGCCCGGACGACACGGGGCGCCTGCCCAGAGCGCCCCGGCGTCGCGCGCGTATCGAAGATCTGCGCCGGGCGCGTACGCGCAGCCACCTGCGGCGCATTCTCCTCCTGGACGCGGAGATGGGCCTGCGCTCGCAGCAGCAGCCCGGCGCCGAGCAGCAGCGCGCAAGTGGTCTGCCCGGAGAGGAAGAGCCGTCCCATGCCCGGCGGCAGGTGCAACGGGGACGCCAAACGACGCGCCGCGGGCGCTCGCCCGCCCGCCCGGATGCCTCGCAAGGGGCGCCGAATCGTGCTACCGAACGCCCCGCACCGCCCTCGGAGGAACTCGCAGTGGCCGAATTCATCCGCGACCTGAAGCGCACGCATTCCTGCGGCGAGCTGACCGCCCGGGACATCGGCCGCGAGGTCGTCCTGTTCGGCTGGGTACACAACCGGCGCGACCACGGGGGAGCAGTGTTCATCGACTTGCGCGACCGCGCCGGCCTGACGCAGGTCGTCTTCGAGGAGGACGCGGGGAAGGAGCTGCAGGAGCTGGCCCACGAGCTGCGCCTCGAGTACTGCGTCGGCGTGCGCGGCAAGGTGGTGTCCCGCGGCGCCAACGCGAACCCGAAGCTTCCCACCGGCGAGGTGGAGGTCCACGTCACCCAGGCGCAGATCCTCAACCGCAGCGAGACCCCGCCGTTTCTCATCGAAGACCGGATCGACACCGCGGAGGAGAAGCGGCTGCACTACCGCTACCTGGATCTCCGCCGTCCCGCGGTGCAGCGCCCCCTGCTGATCCGCTCGCGCGCGAACGCGGTCACCCGGCGCGTGCTGGAGGAGCGCGGTTTCCTCGAGCTGGAGACCCCGTTCCTCGTCAAGTACACCCCAGGCGGCGCCCGCAACTTCCTGGTGCCGGCGCGGCTCCAACCCGGGAAGTTCTACGCGCTGGCCGAGAGCCCGCAGCTCTTCAAGCAGTTGTTCATGGTGGCCGGGTTCGACCGGTACTTCCAGATCGTCAAGTGCTTCCGGGACGAGGACCTGCGCCTCGACCGCCAGCCCGAATTCACCCAGATCGACCTGGAGATGTCGTTCGTCTCGCAGGACGACGTGTTCGCGGTGGTGGAGGAATTGGTCCGGGCGCTGTGGCGCGAGGTGCTGGGGGTCGAGGTGAAAGGACCGTTCCCGCGCATGCCGTACGAGGAGTCGATGCGCGAGTACGGCAACGACAAGCCCGACCTGCGCTTCGGCATGAAGCACGTCGACCTGACGCGCCTGCTCTCCGAGCACCGCGGCGCCGGCGTGCCGATGTGGTCCAGCTTCGCGCAGCCGTCGCCCGGGCAGATCGCGAAGGCGATGGTCGTCCCGGCGAGCGCTGCGCTGTCGCGCACCGAGACCGACAAGCTGGAGGAGATCGCCAAAGGGATGGGCGCCAAGGGCCTGGCGCGGGCCAAGGTGGACGACCAGGGCAACTGGACGCAGAGCCCGCTGGCCAAATCGATCACGCCGGAGGGGCGCGCCGCCATCAACGCGGCGGTGGGCGCCAGGCCCGGGGACGTGATCCTCTTCCAGTTCGGCAAGGAAGCGCAGGTCCATACCGTGCTGGCGAACCTGCGCTTGCACCTGGGCAAGAAGCTGGGCCTCGTTCCGGAGCATGGGACCAGAGACCCGAAGGATCCGGCGAGTTGGAACTTCCTCTGGGTGGTGAACCCGCCCCTGTTCGAGTTCGACGAGGAGCAGAAGAAGTACGTGGCGGCGCACCACGCCTTCACCCGGCCGCGCGACGAAGATCTGCCGTACCTCGACTCCGATCCCGGGCGCGTCCTGTCCCATCGCTACGACCTGGTGCTGAACGGGTTCGAGATCGGCGGCGGATCGATCCGCCTGCACGACCCGGCGGTGCAGCAGAAAGTCTTCGCCGCGATGGGGATCGGCGCGGAGGAGGCGGAGCAGAAGTTCGGCTTCCTGCTGCAGGCGCTCCGGTTCGGCGCCCCGCCCCACGGCGGGATCG
>DATFUN010000251.1:0-7522 GCA_035260805.1 Myxococcales bacterium
CCAGCGAACGACGGCCGATGCGACCCAGGTGAATGCGATCGCGATCGGGACGACCGTGGTCGTCGGGCACAGCAGCGGGTTCGTGGAGTTTGCGACCGGGCCTGGGTTCACGTTCACGAAGGCCGCGACGGCGTTGACGGGGTCCGTGGCGGGGCTGGCGTTCGCGGTCGATGGATTCAGCTCAGGCGGACTGGTCACGGGTTCGACCTATGCAGTCACGGCAACAGGCACCGCGGGCGGGGGGAAGGTCTTCCGGTCGACCGATTCTGGAGCGACGTTCGCGGACGTGACCGTGGCGACCCCTGCCATCGACACCTCGGATTACTTCTTCGTTGCGCCGCACCCGACAGACGGGACGACCCTCTACGTTCTCGGCAACGGAAGCCTGGCGGTCGCACCAGCCACGCTGCCGTCCTCGGGCATCTTCAAGCGCACCTTCGCAGGGCCGTAGCAGCGGCTCGGAATCGACTTGTCCCGGGACAAGTTGGCCGCTCTCCTGAAGCAATGGGAGAGCGGCCGATTGCGTTCCCGGCGCGGTGCGTGCGACGGTACGCGCCTCGAAGACCCGAACTGTGGAGCAATGATGCGATTCCGGCCGATCTACATGGCAGTCGCGCTGTCCTTCCCTGCGTTCGCCCAGGCGCCCCGCGAAACGCCGCAGACGATCGCGCCGCCGAAGCCCGTCTTGATCAAAGCGGCCCGCCTCATCGATGGCCGGTCCGACAAGGCGCGGCAGGGGCAGGCGGTGCTGGTCGTGGGCGAGCGCATCCAGGAAGTGGGGCCGGCGGACGAGCTGGCCCGCAAAGCGGGGCAGGCGCAGGTCATCGACCTGGGCGACGCGACCCTCCTCCCCGGGATGATCGACAACCACACCCACGTCCTGCTCCAGGGCGACATCACCGCCGCCGACTACGACGAGCAGCTCCTCAAGGAGTCGACGCCCTACCGCGCGATCCGCGCCACGGTGGCTGCGCGCATCGCGCTGATGAACGGGTTCACCACCATCCGCGACCTCGAGACCGAGGGCGCGATGTACGCCGACGTGGACGTGAAGGTCGCCATCCAGCGCGGCGTCATCCCCGGTCCCCGCATGTACGTCGCCACCCGCGCGATGGCGCCGACGGGCATGTACCCGCTGCTCGGATACTCGTGGGAGCTGCGCATGCCGGAAGGCGTGCAGATCGTCGACGGCCCGGACAACGTCCGCAAGGCGGTCCGGGAGGAAGCCAAGTACGGAGCGGACTGGATCAAGTTCTACGCGGACCGCAAGTACTACTGGGACGAGAAGAAGCAGCGCCTGGCGAGCTGGGTGAACTTCACCGACGAGGAGGCGAAGGCGCTGGTCCAGGAGGCGCACCGCATCGGCCGCAAGGTCGCCGCGCACGCCATCGGCTGGGACGGGATCGACGCGGCGCTGCGCGCGGGCGTGGACACCATCGAGCACGGCGACGGGCTCACCGACGACCTCATCGACCGGATGGTGAAGCAGGACGTGTTCTGGTGTCCGACCATCTATGTCGGGGTGTACGTCGCCGCGGGTCGGGGCGGCATCTGGCCTAGGATGGTCGAGCTGGAGAAGCAGGCGTTCGCGAAGGCCGTGCGCAAGCGGGCGCGCATCTCCTTGGGCACCGATGCCGGCGGCTTTGCCTGGACCGAGAACCAGGCCAAGGAGCTCGGCTACATGGTCCGCTACGGGATGACGCCGATGCAGGCGATCCAGAGCGCCACCACGGTGGCGGCGGCGCTCCTGGGAGAATCCCAGAACCTCGGAGAGGTGGCTCCCGGCCGCTTCGCCGACCTCGCCGCCGTCGACGGCGACCCGCTGCAGGACGTCGCCCGCCTCGAGCACGTGAGGTTCGTGATGAAAGGCGGCCAGGTTTTCAAGAACGAGCGCTGATCGACATCCCGGTTTACAACCAACGCATGAAGCGCGCCCTCCCCGCTCTCCTGCTGCTCTCCGCCTGCGCCGCGCCGCAGGTCGTCCCGCCGGAGAAGCCGGCCGAGGCGCAGCAGCCGTCCGAGAGGTCCGCGGAACGGCCGGAACCTCCGCCCAAGCCGACGGTGATCGTCGAGGACGGCATGCGGCTCGAGTACCGCCCGCACGGGCGCACCGTGATCGAGGTGACCGAACCCGAAGGCACGCAGGTGCAAGCCTTCGACGGGCCGGCGCTGGTCGCCGCCGACACCGCGCCGGTCGCCTTCGACGCGCTGCCCGACCACTACTACCGGATGGTCTTCCAGCTCCCCAGCGGCGGAGTGCGCGAGAAGAAGGTGCAGGCGCGCGCCGGCGAGCTGCTCAACGTGCGGGTGAGCGAAGCCAAGGGTCCGCACGCGATGGCCGACAAGGACTTCCGCACGCTGCGGACCGCGCTCGACCGCGAGGCGGGAGACGCGGCGAAGTTGGCCGTGTTGCGCACCGCCGCGGCCAACGCCTTCTTCACCACGGCGCAGGCGGGTCAGCTCATCGATCGGCTGGTCTACCGCGACGACAAGCTGGCGGCGGTCCCCATCCTCAAGGACCGCATCCTCGACAAGCAGAACGCCTGGCAGCTCTACCAGCACTTCACCTACCGGGAAGACAAGATGAAGGTGCAGGAGATCCTCGAGCATTGAGGCCGGTGCTTCCGCCCCCGCAATCGCTGCGCGAGCGCGTCCGGCTCACCCTGAGCTACCTGCGCGCGCTGCCTCGCGTGTTCCAGCTGGTGAGGGACTCGTCGCGCGGCTTCGCCGCGGGGATCATCGCGCTGCTCGTCGGGCAGGCCATGATCCCGGCCTCCATGGCGTGGGTGGGAAAGCTGATCGTCGACGCCGTGGTGCAGGCCGCGCGCACCGGCGCGCGGGCCGACGAGCGGCGGGTGGTCGAGTACGTGCTCGTCGAGTTTGGCTTGATGTTCGTGTCCACCGTGCTCTCGCGGGGGCAGGCGCTCCTGCGCGACCTGATGCGCGCCTCGCTCGGGAACCACGTCAACACGCTCATCCTGGACAAGGCGGCCACCCTCGAGCTGCGCCATTTCGAGGACGCGGACACCTACGACAAGATGCAGAACGCCCGGCGCGAGGCCAGCGTGCGGCCGCTGTCCCTCGTCCTGGAGCTCGCCTCGCTCGGCCAGCAGCTCCTCATCCTGGCCACCTACGCGGCCCTCCTCGCCCGCCTCTCCTGGTGGAGCACGCTGGTCATCGTCGCCGCCTCTCTGCCTGCCTTCTTCGCCGAGGCGCGCTTCTCGGGCGAGTCGTTCCGGCTCAACTCCTGGCGCGCTCCGGAGGGCAGGCGGCAGAACTACCTGGAGTGGATCCTCACGCGCGACTCGCACGTGAAGGAAGTGAAGATCTTCGGGCTCGCGCCGCTGGTGCTCGGCCGGTACCGGGCGCTGTTCGACAAGTTCTACGGGGAGGATCGGAGGCTCGCTTTGCGCAAGAGCGCCGCGGGCCTGGTGCTGGGCGCGCTTTCCCTGCTCGCCTTCTACGCCTCGTATCTGTTCATGGCCGATCGCGCGGCGCAGGCGCGCATCACCCTCGGCGACCTGACCCTCTACCTGGTCGCCTTCCGGCAGGGTCAGGCAGCCATCCAGTCGGCGCTCGCCTCCATCGGCGGCCTCTACGAGGACGGGCTGTTCGTCTCCAACCTGTTCACCTACCTCGACATCCCGACCACGGGCGAATCGCCGCGCGCGCGCCCGAAGACCGCCACCAAGGGCCGCTCGCAGGAGATCGAGTTCCGCGACGTCGCCTTCCGGTACCCCGGCAGCGACCGCGAGGCGCTGCACGGGGTCAACCTGCGCATCGAGCCCGGCGAGAAGCTGGCCCTGGTGGGCGACAACGGCGCCGGCAAGTCGACGCTCATCAAGCTGCTCCTGCGGCTCTACGATCCCACGCAGGGAGCCATCCTCTACGGCGGGGTCGACCTGCGCGATTTCGATCCACGTGACCTGCGCGACCGCATCGGCGTGCTCTTCCAGGATTACGTGAAGTACCAGTTCACCGCCCTGGAGAACGTCGGTCTCGGCGAGGTGCGCGCCATCGCGGACCGGCCGCGCATCGATGCGGCCGTCGACCGCGCGGGGGCGCGCGCGGTCGTCGACGAGCTGCCGCAGAAGCTCGACACCATGCTCGGCGGCTGGTTCGAGGAGGGCCACGAGCTGTCCGGCGGCCAGTGGCAGAAGATCGCGCTCGCCCGCGCCTTCATGCGCGAAGATGCCGAGCTGCTGGTCCTGGACGAGCCCACCGCCTCGCTCGACGCGGAGGCGGAACACGACCTGTTCCTGCGGCTCAAGGCGCTCGCGGGGGACCGCAGCGCCATCCTCATCTCGCACCGCTTCTCGACGGTGCGCACGGCGGACCGGATCGCGGTGCTGCAAGGCGGCCGCATCGCCGAGCTGGGCAGCCACGAGGCGCTGCTCGCCAAGGACGGGCGCTACGCGCACCTCTTCCGCCTGCAGGCTTCGGGCTACCTGAGCTGAAGCCAGGCTATTTCAGCTCGCCTTTCGCCAGGTGGTGCTCGACCTCGAGCGCGCTGGCGCCTTCGATCGCCGCGCTCTCCTGGAAGTGGGCCCGGGCAGCCTCCGGGTCCTGCGCGCGGACGCCCGCCCAGAAGTGCGCGGACGACAGGCGGCGCGCTTCCAGATCCGGATCCTCGTAGCCGTCCTCGAGGAAGGGCTTCTCCTCCACCTCGCCCAGCAGGAAACCGGCTACCGGACCCGGCCATACCCGCGCCAGCTTCGGCTTCCACAGCTTTCCCAAGAGCCGCTTCCCCCGCAGCACGTACCGTTCGTCCGGCATGCGCTGGCCGGCGTAGAGGAGCAGCGCGGGCGGCTTCACCGCCCCGGCGGGGCCGTCGTGGCCGGCATCCAGCGCGGCGATCCAGCGCTCGGCGGCCGCCGCGCGCTCGCCCGCGAGCCAGCGGGCCGCCCCCGCGAATTCCAGCATGGTGCCGCTTTCCTGCGCGCCTTCGGCTTCCTCGAAGACGCGCGCCGCGTCGGCGTAGCGACCCAACTCCAGGAGAGCCAGACCCCGCCAGAGGGGATGCTCGTCGTTGGCCAGCTCCTCGAACCGGCCCGCCTGCAAGAGCTCGTGGGGATCGCTCACGCATCGAAGAATGGGGACGGAACCGGTCCCGGGCATGCCGTTCGTTCCCCCACTGTCGGGCAGCGGACGGGGTGGCTTCCGCGCGCCAGCCCGGTTCCTCCGTCTCCCGCGCCGGGCTATTGATGCGCCGTGGACGAGCCCTGCCTCCGGCGCCTGCGCGCGGTGCCCTGGGAAGGCCTCGCCGGGCTTTCCGGAACTTTGTTGCCCTGCATCGAGCGCGTGCTGAACGGCGCCGCGGCGGAGCGCGAGATCGATCTGCTGCTGCGCGCGGATCGCGCGCTCGGCAGGCCCCAGCGCGCCGCGGCAGCAGAAGCGATCTTCGGAGTTGGGCTCTGGCGCCGCCGGCTCGCCGCGCACGCGGGCTCGAACGATCCGCGGGCGCTCCTCTTCGCGCTGCTCCGCGATCTGGCGCAGGTGCCGGAACAACGGGCGGCCGCGCTGGCCGCCCTGGCGCCTCCTCTTCCGCCGCCCTCCCCGCCACCCCGGCGCATCGCGGAGAGGTGGTCCTACCCGGACTGGATCGAGGCGGTATTCCTGCGCGAGCTGGGCGAAGACGCCGAGGCGGTCGCCTCGGCCATGTGCGCTCCGGGCCCGATCTGCCTGCGGGCGAATACGCTGCGGACCGAACGAAGCGCGCTGGCGCGCCTGCTCGAGTCCGAGGGCGTGGCCACCCGGCCCGGGCGCTTCGCGCGCGATGCATTTGTGGTGTCCACCCCGCGGCCGAACCTGCTCGCCTTGCGCTCGTATCGCGACGGCCTGTTCGAGGTGCAGGACGAGGCGAGCCAGCTGGTCGCGCAGATTGTCGAGGCGCGGCCGGGAGAAACGGTGCTCGACTTGTGCGCGGGCGCCGGAGGCAAGACGCTGGCCCTCGCCGCCGCGATGCGCGGGCGCGGACGTCTGTTCGCCTCCGACCCGGATGCCGGGCGCCTCCGCCGGCTCGCCGACCGCGCGCGCCGCGCGGGGGCAGCGGTCGAGATCGGCCAGCCGGCCCAAGCGGACGCCGTCCTCGCCGACGTTCCCTGCTCCGAGCTGGGAACGCTGCGCCGCGGTCCGGACCTGCGGTTCCGCCTGCGCGAGGAGGAAGCGCTGCGCTTTCCCGCGCTCCAGCGGGAGATCCTCGAGGCGGCCCTGCGCCGCGTCCGCCCCGGCGGGCGCCTGGTCTATGCGACGTGCACCTTGCGCCGGGAGGAGAACGAGGAGGTGGCCTTCGAGCTCGAGCGAGCCCACCCCGAGCTGCGGCGGCTGACCCCCGATCTGCCGTCCGAGCTGCTGCGCGATGGATTCCTGCGCACCTGGCCGCACCTGCACGACACGGACGGATTCTTCGCCGCGGCCTGGAGCAGCGGCCGCCGATAGGGCGGCCCTGTGCTTTTCAGAGCGCGGACATTGTGGCATGCGGTCCGGCGTGGACGAGAAGAAGCCCTTCCACACTCCGTTTGCCGGCCTGAAGGACAAGCTGGGCGACCTGCCGCGCGGTCCGGAGCCGCGCGAGCCGGAGCGGCGGTCCGACGCGCCGAAGGGCCCGCCACGCGCGGTGGTCCGGCTGGAGCGCAAGGGGCGCCGCGGAAAGGAAGTCACGGTCGTCGAGCAGCTCGGGCTGCCCGCTGCCGCTCTGCGGGACTGGCTCAAGGCGCTGAAGGGCGCCCTCGGGTGCGGAGGGACCGTCGAGGGAGACGCGCTGATCCTGCAGGGCGACCACCGCGAGCGCGCCTGCGCGCTGCTCGAGGAGCGCGGCGTCCGGCGCGTGAGCGTCAGTCGCGGCCCGTAGGGCAGCGCCGCGTCTTTCGCGCACGGGACTTGCGCTCAGGCCCCCTTCACGGCCACGCGACGCTTCTTCGCCAGACGCTCCCTCTCCATGAGCTCGTTGCGGAACGCCTCCAGCTCCGCGCGCGCGACCTTGCCGCGCTCCGCGAGCGTCCTGTGCCATTCCTTCCGGTACGGCCGCAGGGCGTCCACCAGTGCCTCCGCGACGACGAGGTTGCGGAACCACTTCGCGTCCGAGGGGACCACCGTCCAAGGCGCGTGGGGAGCGGAGCAGCGCGAGATGGCGTCCTCGTAGGCCTCGGTGAACTCGTCCCACTTCTCGCGGTCCTTCCAGTCCTGCACGCTCAGCTTCCAGGCGTCGATCGGGTCCTTCTCGCGCGCGAGCAGCCGCTGCTCCTGCTCCTCCGGGCTGATGTGCAGGAAGAACTTGAGCAGGATGCAGCCGTGCTCGGCCAGCAGCGACTCGAAGTCGTTGATGTGCCCGTAGCGCGATTTCCAGACCGACTTCTTGACCAGCTGGTGGACGCGCACCACCAGCACGTCCTCGTAGTGGGATCGGTTGAAGATGCCGACCTCGCCCAGCCGGGGAGTGCGCAGGTGCACCCTCCAGAGGAAGTCGTGCCGCAGCTCCTCTTCGGTGGGCTGGCGGAAGGAGACCACTTCGATGCCGCGCGGA
>DATFUN010000252.1:0-2353 GCA_035260805.1 Myxococcales bacterium
CCGGCAGAATCGCACCTCGGCCAGCCCGCCGGTGACCGCGCCGTCGTAGGTGTTGTTGTCGTTCACGTCGACGAACGGCTCGCCCTGGTCGATGAAGACCTCCCCGGGATCGAGGACGCCGTTGTGATTGGCATCCTCGAAGCCCTCTTCGCCGCGCGTCATCGCGATGATGGTCACCAGCTGATCGCGCGGGTTGAGGGTCAACTGCCCGCTCGGCAGATTGGGCTCGTCGTTGGAAAGGGTCCAGGGGTATTGGGTCGTGAAGTTGACCGCGAGGAGAGGGGCGACGTCCGCCGGCGAGCTGCCGTTGCCCATGTCGGTCGAGAAGGTGACGGTCGCCGTGCCCTCGGTCGAAGCATCGGGGGTCTTGGGATCGAAGCCTTTCGTGGTGACGCTGGCGGCGATCGTGCCGGCCTCGGTCGCGAAATTCACCACCGTGGGGATGCCGACCCGATTCCCGAAACGGTCCGCGAGCCGCACCGTGCAGGTCGTGGTCTCGTATTGCGGCACCGTCGTGTAAACGGGGAGCGACGCGTTCGCGCACCGGAAGTAGAAGCCCTTCGCCGACGGCTTGGCGCCGCGCACTGCGATGGTTTGCGGCACCGAGGCCCCCGTGGTCGCGATCGAGGCGATCAAGGTGGTGACGCCCACCTCCGCGCCCGAGGTGTAGCCGGCCTGCACCTGACCGTTCAGGTCGGTGACTGCGCTTGCCTTGAGCAGCGTGATCCCGAGCGCCGGCGCCTGTAGCGCGAAGTTCACCGTGATTCCCGGCGCGGGAATACCGAGCGAGTCAGTGACGAGGTAGGAGATCGCGCCGCGTTCCTGGATGCCGGACCCCTTGAGCCCGAGCACGAAGGGCCCGGACGAGGTCACCGCGATGTTGGTCGGCGCCCCCGGAGGCGTGCCTGCGGGAGGAGGGGTTCCTCCGCCACCCGAGGGAGGAGGCGGGGTGCCGCCGCCGGCGGGCGGCGCGACGTTGCTGACGCTCAGCTGCACCGTCTTGCCCGTGGAGGACCAGCTTCCAGAGATGAACACGTTGCCGGCGACGCACCGCGCGTCGACCGCGATGTTGCAGGTGTAGTTGATGCTCGCGGTGCCGTCCGCAGCGAGCGTGGCCGTGTTGGCGGGCGCTCCTGCCGAATTGGTCAGGTTGCCGAAGGCCGCTACGAAGGTGACGGTCCCCGTGCCCGGAGTGCCGGCGGCGGTCACCGCGCTGGCGAGAATGGTCACCGGAACGCCGTCGTTCCTCACCGTGGTGGCGGACGGAAGGAGGGTCAGCGAGGCGGTGGGCCCGCTCGCGCCGGTCGAACCGCCGCAGGCGCAGAGGCACGCCAGAGCGGCGGCGCCCAGGACGCGTGCTGAAGCACGAAGGAAGGTCACTGATCCTCCAACCCGGGCGAGTCGCGCGGGAGATGTGGTCGGTACACATTGACAAGCGCTCCCGGCGGGGGTCAAAAATTCTTGCTAACGTTTCGCAAATGCATGTGTAAGCAGCCGCGCCCGCATGTGTGGAACGCGGCAGCGGTTATCGGGTCAGCGGACCCAATTCGGGATCCTCACGCACCGCGCCCGCCGGCGCGCCCGCCTCCAGCGCGCGCTTGAGCCAGTTCAGCGCGCGGTCGCGTTCGCCGGCACGCAGGTTCGCGCGCGCGGCCACCACCGCCGCGTCGGGGCTTTGCCAGAGCGTGTAGCTGCGCCCGGCGTGGAGGCCCGCCGCCTGGTTGTCCCCGCGCGCCAGCTCGACTCCGGCGCGGATGCGCAGCCCGGCCGCCTGCCGGTACGGACCCTGTCCGTCCTCGAGCTGGGCTGCCGACGCCAGCGCGGTGTCCACGTCCGAAGAAAGGAGCGCCGCGCGGGCGCGCGCCAGCTCGCGGTCCACGTCCTCGCGCTCGGCGTCGCTTGATTGTGCTACGGCCGGCGCCGGCGCCGCGGACGATTCCTGGGCCGCGAGACGGGCGCGCGTCACGTTCTGGAAGGCGAACATTCCGAACCAGATGCCGATGAACGGCTGTCCGAAGACGCGCCAGGCGACCACCGCGATGGCGGCCGCCGCCGCCGCCGAGACCCAGCTCGCCGCGGCTGCGCTGGGCTTGCGCCTGACGCCTTCGATGAGCGCCTGCAGCACGTGACCGCCGTCGAGCGGGAGGACGGGGAGGAGGTTCAGGATCGCCCAGTACACGCTGGTGTACTGGAAAATCGCCAGGACGGCCGCGGCCGGCGAGCTCGGGTCGGGCGGCAGGACGCGGCCGAGCCCCCAGGCGGCGACGCCCAGAGCCAGGCCGGCCACCGGACCGGCCACGGACAGGACGACCTGCTTCCACGCCGGAGGACGTTCGGGAAGGCGCGGAAAAGT
>DATFUN010000253.1:0-3091 GCA_035260805.1 Myxococcales bacterium
CAAGGACTTCCTCGACCTGTTGCTGCAGCAGGGGTACGTGCCGGTCATCTCCCCCATCGGCATCGGCGAGGACGGACAGAGCTACAACATCAACGCCGACCAGGTCGCCGCCGAGGTGGCCATCGCGGTGGGCGCGCAGAAGCTCATCTACCTCTCCGACGTCCCCGGCATCCTCAAAGCGGGGGAGCTGGTGGAGGAGCTGAACGGCGCCGGCCTCGCCGCCCAGCTCGAGGACGGCACGGTGCAGGGCGGAATGCGGGTGAAGGTCCGCTCGATCTTGAAGGCGCTGCAGCACGGAGTGCAGCGCGTGCACCTCATCGACGGGCGGGTCCCGCACAGCATCATCGGCGAGCTGTTCACCGACAAGGGCGTCGGTACGCTGGTGACGCCGTGAGGACGCTCAAGCTGGTGCGGGACAAGTCCTCCCGGCACGAGGCCATCCGCAGGCTGATCCGCAGCCAGCGCATCTCCACGCAGGAGGAGCTGGTGGGCCTTCTGACGCGCGAGGGGTTCGAAGTGACGCAGGCAACCCTCTCGCGCGACCTGGCCCAGCTCGGCGCGCTGCGCGTGTCGCGGCCGGACGGGACGGTCTACGAGCTGGAAGCGGTGGGACTCCCCGCGCCCGCCCAGCGGCTCCACGAGCTGGGCGAGCTGATCACCTCCTGGGCGGAGAACGACGCGCTGGTCGTGCTGCGCACCCCGCCCGGCGCCGCGTCCTCGGTCGCGCTGGCGATCGACGGCGCGCGCCTGCCGGAGTGCCTGGGCACCCTGGCGGGAGACGACACCATCTTCGCCACGCCGGTCCGTGGCGTCACCACGCGGCGGCTGGCGCAACGGCTGCGCGCACTCTTCGGAAGGGAGCTGACATGAGCAGGCAGAAGATCGTCCTCGCGTACTCCGGTGGCCTCGACACGAGCGTCCTGGTGCGCATCCTCGGCGAAGAATACGGCTACGACGTCGTCGCCTGCCACGCGGACGTGGGCGAGGCCAAGGACCGGGAGAAGCTGGCGCAGAAGGCGCGGCAATCGGGCGCGGTGGCGTGCGAGATCGTCGACGCGAAAGACGAGTTCGCCCGCGAGTTCTGCTTCCCTGCCCTGCAAGCCAATGCGCTGTACCAGGGCGTCTACCCGCTCTCGGCCGCGCTCTCGCGGCCCCTCATCGCCCGCCACCTGGTCGCGGCCGCGCGAAAGCACGGCGCGAGCGCGGTGGCCCACGGCGCGACCGGCAAGGGCAACGATCAGGTGCGCTTCGATCTGGCGGTGAAGGGCCTCGCCCCCGATCTCAAGATCATCGCCCCGCAGCGGGAGCGGAACATCACGCGGGACGCGGCCATCGAGTACGCGCAGAAGCACGGCATCGAGGTGCCGGCCAGCAAGAAGAGCCCGTTCTCCATCGACGAGAACCTGTGGGGCCGCAGCATCGAGGGCGGCGCGCTGGAGGATCCGAACGTCGAGCCGCCCGAAGAGGCGTTCGCCTGGACCAAGTCCTGGAAGGACGCGCCCGAGAAGCCCACCTATCTCAAGATCGCCTTCGAGAAGGGCCTGCCGGTCAGCGTGGACGGGCAGGAGCTGCCGCCCGCCGAGGTGATCGCGCGCGTGGGCAAGGTCGCCGGCGACAACGGCGTAGGCCGCATCGATCTCATGGAAGACCGCGTGGTCGGCATCAAGAGCAGGGAGACGTACGAGTGCCCGGCCGCGGTGGCGCTCATCGCCGCTCACCAGGACCTGGAGCGCTTCACCACCCTGCGCCAGTCCCTTCAAGTAAAGCAGTTCCTCGAGCAGAAGTTCGCCGAGCTGACCTACGACGGTTTCTGGTTCTCGCCCCTGCGCCACGCGATCGAGGCCTTCAACGACGAGCACGCCAGGACCATCGACGGCGAAGTCACCCTCCGGCTGCACAAGGCGTCGCTGCGGGTCGTGGGGCGCACATCGCCGCACGGCGTGTACAACCACGGTCTCGCTACCTACGGCACGGCGGACAAGTTCGATCACAAGGCCGCCGAGGGGTTCATCAACCTGCTCGGGCTCTCCCTGCACGAGTTCAGCCGGCTGCACGGCGGGGAGCAGAAGTGATCCTCGCCAAGACCGAGGCGGCCGGCGAGCGCGGGCTCCTCCCCGAGGTGCTCGCGTTCACCAGCTCGCTGCCGCTCGACCGGCAGCTCCTGCGGGAGGACCTCGCGGGCAGCCTCGCTCATCTCACCATGCTGGCCCGCTGCGGGATCGTGCCGCGGCAGGCGGCGCTCGCCATCCGCGGCGAGCTGGTGAAGCTGTGGGACCTCGATCCGCTGCAGCTTCCTGCCGAGGAGGACGTCCACATGGCGGTCGAGGCGCGGCTGACCACCGCGCTGGGGGAGACGGCCGGCATGCTGCACACGGCGCGCTCCCGCAACGATCAGGTGGCGCTCGACCTGCGGCTCCACGTGCGCGAGCAGACCGCACGGGCGCTGGACGAGGTGGCGAGGCTCCTGGGCTCGCTGGTCGCGCGCGCCCGCGAGGAGAAGGACACCATCCTCCCTTCCTACACGCACAGGCAGCGTGCACAGCCGGTGAGCCTTTCGTACCTCCTCTGCGGCTACGCGGCGATGTTCGCGCGCGACGCGGACACGCTGCGCGCGGTGCTGGACGCCGCGGACGCCCTTCCGCTGGGCGTGGGCGCCATCGCGGGGACCTCGCTGCCCATCGACCGCGAGATCACCCGGAAGCTCCTGCGCTTCGGGCGGCTGACGGAGAACGGGCTGGACACGGTCGGCGACCGCGACTTCGCGCTCGATTTCGCCTACGCCGCGGCACGCGCGCTGCTGCACGCCTCGCGGGTGGCCACCGACATGATCGACTTCAGCAGCGCGGAGTTCGGCTTCGTCAGGCTCGAAGGCAGCATCGCCTGCGGCTCCTCGATGATGCCGCAGAAGCGGAACCCGGACGTGTTCGAGCTGATCCGCGGCAAGGCGGGACGCGCGGTGGGCAACCTGACCGGCCTGCTCGTCACCGTGAAGGGC
This sequence comes from Myxococcales bacterium, assembly GCA_035260805.1. Lineage (GTDB taxonomy): Bacteria > Myxococcota > Myxococcia > Myxococcales > 40CM-4-68-19 > VBKO01. Next base: position 2,996 of record DATFUN010000253.1, read on the forward strand.
CTTCCCGGAGGGTACAACCGCGACTTGCAGGAGGACCGGCAGCCGCTGCTGGAGACGGGTCCGCTCCTCCAGGCGGTCTTCTCCGTGTTGCGGCTC
>DATFUN010000254.1:0-2493 GCA_035260805.1 Myxococcales bacterium
GCCGTATTCGACGGCGCTGTGCTCTTCCTTGAACCCGCCGCCGTACTCGGCGCCGCTGCGCTTTCCCTTGAACCGCGGACGTGGCCTCAAGAGTCCTTCGGCAGCTTCCGGTAGATGGTCCGGGCGGCGATCCCGAGCAGCTGCGCGGCGAGGTTCTTGTCGCCCTTGGTGTGGCGCAGCGTCTCGCGGATGACGCGCAGCTCGATCTCCTCCATCGGCGTGCCCAGGGGGATGGTCATCGTCCGCCCCTCCAGCGCCGCTGGGACGGCCGGCCTGGGCCCCGCGCGCGCGGCGTTCTGCACCGCGTCCGGCAAGGCGTCCACGTCGAGCTCGGCGCCTTGCGAGAGGACCACCGCGCGCTCGATCGCGTTCTCCAGCTCGCGCACGTTGCCGGGCCAGAGGTACGCCTCGAGCGCCTCCAGCGCCGCGCCGGTGAGCGCGCGCACCGGCTTCGCGTTCTTCGCCGCGTACCGCGCGACGAAGTGGTCGGCGAGGAGCGGCACGTCCTCGACCCGGTCGCGCAAGGGAGGCAGCACCACCTGGATCACGTTGAGCCGGTAGAAGAGGTCCTCTCGGAAGCGGCCTTCCTTCACCCGCGCACCGAGGTCCCGGTTGGTCGCGGCCACCACCCGGCAGTCCACCTTGACCGCCGCCCCGCCCCCGAGCCGCTCGATCTCGCCCTCCTGCAGGAAGCGGAGCAGCTTGACCTGCACGGCCGGCGACAGCTCGCCCACCTCGTCGAGGAAGAGCGTCCCGCCCTGCGCGCGCTCGATGCGCCCTTCCTTGCGCTGCGTCGCCCCGGTGAAGGCGCCCCGCTCGTAGCCGAACAGCTCGCTCTCCAGGATGGTCTCCGGGATGGCGGCGCAGTTGATCGGCACGAACGGACCCTGCGCCCGGCCGGAGTGATCGTGGAGGGCGCGCGCGAACAGCTCCTTGCCGGTGCCGCTCTCGCCCAGCAGGAGCACCGTCGCCGAGCTGGGGGCCGCCTGGCGGATCACGTCGAGCGTCGCGCGGAGCGGCGGGCTCTGCCCGACGATGGGCGAGGCGCCGCTCGCCAGCCGGGCGCGCAGCTGCTTGTTTTCCTGCAGGAGGCGGCGCTTCTCCAGCGCCTGCGCCACGCTCTTCAAGACCGCGTGCCGCTTGAGCGGTTTGGTCAAGAAATCGTACGCGCCGTCCCTCATCGCGGCGACCGCCGCCTCGACCGTGCCGTAGGCGGTCATCAGGACCACCTCGGCCTCGGGGGCCACCGCGCGCACGCCCTTGAGCAACTCCTGCCCCGAGAGGCCGGGCATCATGAGATCGGTGAGCACCACGTCGACCGGCTCGCCGCGCAAGAGGTCGAGGGCGGCCGCCCCGCTCTCCGCCCGCAGGGTACGGTACCCCTCGCGGGCGAAGATCCGCTCCAGCGAATCGAGATTGGCCGGCTCGTCGTCGACGAGCAGAAGGGTGGCGGCGGATTGGGGCGTCGCCTCGGACATGGGCTCCGGACTGTAGCATCCGCTGGAGATGGCCGCCCTCCGTGCGGTAACGAGTCGCGGGGAGGTCGTCCTGGCACGGCTGAATGAGGATGCGATCGTCGGGGGCTCGCTGCGCGGGTGCGCGTTCCTTCTCTCCTGCTGTGCAACCACGGACGCGCTGGTCCGATTCCTGCCAAGATGGACGCGCCTCGCCGCGTGGTCTATCTGGTGTCTCCGGACGGCCAATCCCCCGCAGGCCGGGAGCTCCCATGGCTGACGTCGTCATCGGTGGCGGGTTTTTCGGGTGCAGGCTCGCCCTGGCGCTCCGGGAGCGCGGCGAGCGGGTGACGGTGGTGGAGCGCGAGGCGGACCTGCTGCTGCGCGCCTCGGCGAACAACCAGGCCCGCGTGCACGGCGGCTACCACTACCCGCGCAGCATCCTCACCGGGCTGCGTTCGCGCGTGAACTACCCGCGCTTCGTCGCCGAGTTCGGCTCCTGCATCGATCGCTCCTTCCGGCATTACTACGCGGTGGCGCGCCGGCAGAGCCACGTCACCGCCCGGCAGTTCGAGCTGTTCTGCCAGCGCATCGGCGCGCGCCTCTCGCCCGCGCCGGCGGATGTGCGCGGCTGGTTCGACCCCGAGCTGATCGAGAAGGTCTACGAGGTGGAGGAGCACGCCTTCGACGCCCATCTCCTCCGCGCCGCCGTGCGCGAGCGGCTCCAGGAGGCGCGCGTCGATCTGCAGCTCGCCACCCGCGCGCTGCGGGCCGCCCCCGGCGAGCTGCACACCGACCGCGGCGTGCTGCGCGCGCGCCGGATCTTCAACTGCACGTATTCGTCCGTGAACGAGCTGCTCGCCGCCTCCGGGGCGCGTTGCCTGCCTCTGCGCCACGAGCTGACCGAGGTGGCGCTGGTCGAGCCTCCGCCGGCGTTGCGAGGCTGCGCAGTCACGGTGATCTGCGGGCCGTTCTTCTCGCTGATGCCGTTCCCCGCGCAGAAGACCTACTCGCTCACCCACGTGCGCTACACGCCCCA
>DATFUN010000255.1:0-2188 GCA_035260805.1 Myxococcales bacterium
GTGCGGGGCGCCTCCTGGACGATGGCGCAGCGGCCCGTCTTGCGCACGCTGCGCGTCACGGCCTCGACGTCCAGCGGCCACAGCGTACGCAGGTCGATCAGCTCCGGGTCCAGCCCTTTCTCGGCCGCTTGCCCGCAGGCCAGCTCCGCCTCGTGCAACATCGCGCCCCAGGAGAGCACGGTCAGGCCGCGGCCCTCGCGCACGACGCGCGCCGCCCCGATGGGCACCGTGTAGTCCCCCTCGGGGACATCGCCGCGCGAGGCGCGGTAGACGCGCTTCGGCTCCATGAAGAGCACCGGATCGTCGCCTCGGATGGCCGAGATGAGCAGCCCCTTCGCATCGAGGGGGTTGCTCGGGCAGACCACCTGGAGCCCGCCGGCGTGGATGAACAGGGCCTCGGGCGACTGCGAATGGTAGTGGCCGCCCTTGATGCCTCCGCCCACCGGCGTGCGGATCACCACCGGCGCCGAGTACTGCCCGCCGGACCGGTAGCGGAGCTTGGCCAGCTCGTTCACGATCTGATCGAAGGCAGGATAGATGAAGTCGCTGAACTGGATCTCGGGCACGGGGCGCAGGCCGTACATCGCCATGCCGATCGCCGCACCCACGATGCCGGCCTCGGAGAGCGGCGTGTCGATGACGCGGTCCGCCCCGAACTCCTCATGGAGCCCGGCGGTAGCGCGGAAGACGCCGCCGAACTTGCCCACGTCCTCGCCGAGCACCACCACGCGCGGGTCGCGGCGCATCTCCACGCGAAGCGCGTCGTTCACTGCCTGGATGATGTTCCACTCTGGCATCGTGGGCTGGCGGCTGGTGGTTCACTGCGACGTTGCGGCCCCGAACGGCTCGCGGCTGCGAGATTACTGCGACGCGACCTTCCGCTCTTCATCGACCCAGCGCTGGACGAAAAACTCGCCCGCCTTGTACGAGCTGCGCACGAGCGGGCCGGCGGCGACGAACCTGAAGCCCAGCGAGAGCCCCTCCTGCTCCAGGTCCCGGAACACCTCGGGCCGGACGTACTCCTCGACCGGCAGGTGCTTCCCCGAGGGCCGCAGGTACTGGCCGAGGGTGAGGATGTCGCAGCCGACCGAGCGAAGGTCGCGCATGGCCTCGAGCACCTCGTCGCGCCGCTCGCCGAGCCCGAGCATGATCGACGACTTGGTCCGCATCCCGCCCCGCTTGTAGTGCGCGAGCACTTGCAACGACTGCCGGTACGTGGCGCGCCGGTCGCGCACCCGCTGCGTCAACCGCTCGACCGTCTCGACGTTGTGCGCCGCCACGGTGGGCTGCGCGTCGATGATCATGTCCAGGGCCGCTTTGTCCCCCTGGAAGTCGGGGGTGAGCACTTCCACCAACGTGTGCGGCGCGGCGCGGCGCAGCTCGACGATGGCCTGGGCGAAATGCGAAGCCCCGCCGTCGGGGAGCTCGTCCCGGTTCACGCTGGTGACCACCAGGTAGTCGAGCCCGAGCCGGCCCACCGCCTCGGCCAGGTGGCGCGGCTCCAGTGGATCCAGCGGAGCGGGCGTGCCCGAGGCGACGTCGCAGAACCGGCAGCCGCGGGTGCAGACGTCGCCCATCAGCATCACCGTGGCCGTGCCGCCGCCCCAGCACTCGCCGACGTTGGGGCAGCTCGCCTCCTCGCAGACGGTGTGCAGGTTCAGCTCGCGCAGGGTCCGCTTGACGTGCTCGTACCGCCCGCCGCCGGGCATGCGCACTTTGAGCCACTCGGGCTTCGGCTCGCGCGAGCGCGCCGGCGGGGCACAGCCGCCGCCCGACGCGCTCCCGATCTGGACGAGGCCCGCCATGAGCGGGCCGTACATAACCGAAAGGAGGCGGAAGCGCGAGCCCCCGCAGCCTCAGCGCGACAGCGGCGCGACGAAGTAGTTCAGGAGGCTCCAGGAGCGGGCCGGGGCCTCCATCATGCAGCGCCAGCTCCAGGCCTTGCGCGGGCTGGCGTGGTCCTCGTGCGCGTTCACGACGATCTCACCCGTCACGGACAGGAGCAGCACGCCCAGTCCGAGGAGTGAACACCGTCGCCACTCTCGGGCCTCGGAGTCGGTCGGCGTGTACATGGGGCCCTCCGGGGGTCCGGCAGGTCAACATGGGAACGCCCTACGCATTCCCTGCCGGAGGTGATCCCCAGGCTGCTCCGGTTTCCGCGGAGCCGCAAGTAGCGGAAAGGATTGAC
>DATFUN010000256.1:0-5881 GCA_035260805.1 Myxococcales bacterium
GACGGCCTGGGGACGAAGGCCGGTGATGCGGGCGGCGGCGAACTCGATCTCGCCGGCGCTGGGCGGGAAGAGCCCGGTGAGCACGTTGAAGAAGGTGGTCTTCCCGGAGCCGTTCGGTCCGATGAGGCCCAGGACGCGGCCTTCCTCGAGCCGCAGATCGAGCCCGTCGAGGGCGACGACGCCGCCGAAGCGCCGGGTCAGCTTCTCGCACTGGAGCAGCGGCGCGGTCACGCGGTGTCCGGGAGCCGCCGCAAGCGGCGGGGGAGCAGTCCGACGGGCCGGAAGATGAGGATCAGCACCACCATGCCGGCGTAGAGGAGGAACCGGTACTCCTGCAGGACTTGGAGCTTCTCCGGCAGAATCACCACGATGGCGGCGGCGAGCGCGACGCCCCACGCGTTCCCGACGCCGCCGAGCAGCAGGATGGACACCAGCACCAGCGATTCGCCGAAGCTGTAGTTGTTGGGGGCGATGAAGCCGACCATGTGGGCCGACGCGGCGCCCGCCACTCCGGCGAGGAAGTTGCCCAGCGTGAAGGCGACGGTCTTCCAGCGGGCCACGTCGATGCCGAAGGTGGCGGCGGCGGTCTCGTCGAGCCGGACCGCGTCGAGATCGATGCCCACCCACGAGCGCTCCAGCCGCTGCACCAGGATCCAGCCCAGCGCGAGCAGCACCACGAGCAGCGCCAGGTAGTTCAGGTAGAAGGAGCCCGAGAAGGGACCCAGCTCGACCGGATCGTTGAACCGCCAGGGACCGATCCGGATCTCCTTGAGCTTGAGGCCCTGCGGGCCGCCCAGCGAGTCGTTCACCTCGAGGAAGGTGCGGAAGAGGAGCGCGAAGGCGATGGTCACCAGCGCCGCGTAGTGGCCGCGCGTGCGGAGGACCGGCACCACGATCAAGGTGCCGATCAGCGCGGCCATCGCGCCGCCCGCGAGCAGGACCAGGAGGTGCGGTACGCCCGTCGAGCGGGTGAGCACCGCGGCCGTGTACCCGCCGACGCCGAAGAAGGATGCGCCGGCGAAGTTGAGCACCCCGGCGTAGCCGAGCTGGATGTGCAACCCCAGGCAGGCGAGCACCACGATGAGCACGCGCGCGACGAGCAGCAGGGAGAAGTCGTCCTCGCGGAGCGCGAGGCACAGGCCGGCGACCGCGACCAGGGCGAACGCCTGCGTGAGCCGCTCCGGAGCCGGCGGCAGCTTGTCGAGGAGGCGCGTGCGCGTCGCCACCGCGCCGGCGCCGACGCCGGCGAGCACCAGCAGGGCCAGCGCGCGCTGCGACTCGGCGCGCAGGAACCCCCAGGCGTAGAGCGCGCACAGCGCCGCGATCGCCGCCGCCCCGAGCGCGCCGCGAAGCCGGGTCATACGCGTTCGCTCGTGCGTTCGCCGATGAGCCCGGTGGGGCGCACCGCCATCAGCACGATGACCACCGCGAACGCGAAGACGTCCTTGTACGCGCTGGCGAACGGCAGCGCGACGGCGCCGATGGTCTGGAGCGCGGCGAAGAGGAACCCGCCGAGCACCGCGCCGTAGAGGTTGCCCAGGCCGCCGATGATGGCCGATGCGAACCCGATCACTCCGAGCAGCAGCCCCATCCCGAAGTAGACCTCGTTGTAATACAGGCCGTCCATGACGCCGGCGAACGCGGCCAGCGCAGAGCCAAGGCCAAAGGTGAAGAGCACCACGGCGCGGAAATCGATGCCCATTGTGCGCGCCGTCTCCTCGTCCTGGGCGACGGCGCGGATGGCGAGACCCAGGCGCGTGCGGGTGATGAACAGGTGCGTGCCGGCGATGAGCAGCGCGCCCGCCGCGAGCAGCAGGAGGTTGTCCAGCCGCAGGTTGAACCCGCCCAGGTCGTACCCGGTGGTGGGGAGGAGCGCCGGAAACCGCTGCGGCTGCGACCCGCCCGGATAGAAGAGCCGGATCGACTCGCGCAGCACGGTGCCCATCATGAGAGTGAGGAGCAGAACGTTGAGCGAGGGCGCTCCCTTGAGCGGCAGCACCACGAAACGCGCCACCAGCGCGCCCACCGCCGCGGTGGCGAGCGCGGAGAACACCACCACCGCGACGAGCTGCACGGCCGGCGAGGCGACGCCCAGCTTGACCAGCAGCGCCCAGACGGCGAGGGCCACGAAGGCGCCGAACGCGAGCACGTCGCCGTGGGAGAACTGGATGATGTCCAGCACGCCGAAGAACAGCGTGAACCCCACGGCGACCAGCGCGTACATCATGCCCAGCATCACGCCGTTCATGACGTACTGGCCGAGGAGGGCCAGCGACATGGCTACTTCCCGCGCAGCTTGCGCTTGCCGCTGGCGTACTCGCTGTCCTCCCAGAGGACCCACTTGCCGTCCTGCACCACGTACTTGGTGATCACCGGGACGGTGTTCTGGCCGTGGTCGTCGAAGGTCACCTTCCCCACGATGGTGTCCACGTCCTTCACCTTGGCCAACTCGGCGATCACCTTCTTGCGGTCGGGGCCCACCTTCTCGATGGCATCCATGATGAGCTGCGCCCCGGCGAAGGCGAACGGCCCGTAGGCCTCGGGCGGGTTGGTGTAGCCCTGCTTGTTGTAGTCCTCGAGGAACTTCTTCCCGCCGGGGAGCTTCTCGGCCGGTGCGCCCTCGCGGAAGGCGAGCACGCCCTCGGCGAGCGGGCCCAGCGCCTTGATGAAATCGTCGTTGACGATCCCGGAAGTGCCGTCGAACTGCGCGTTCATGCCCAGCTTGTCCATCTGCGCGCGGATGCGCACGCCGATGGGCGTGAGGCCCCCGAAGTAGAGCACCTCGGGGTTCTGCGCTTTGGTCTGCGTCAGCTCGGCGGTGAAGTCCTGCTGGTCGGCCGTGACGCCCAGATCGATGACCACCTTGCCCCCGTCCTTGGTGAAGAACTGGGTGAAGTACTTGTCGTGTCCCTTCCCGTAGTCGGTCGTGTCGTGGATGATGGCCGCCTTCTTGTACCCGCGGTCGGTGACGAACTTCGCGTTGGTCTCGTTCTGGTTGATCATGGTGCCGTTGACGCGGTGGATCTCCTTGAAGTCGTTCGCATAGGTGATGTCGGGCAGCACCGCGCCCCAGACGATCACCGGCAGGCCGAAGCGGTGGTAGGTGTCCACCGTCGCCATCGCCACCACCGAGCAGTAGTGGGTGACGCCCGCGACGACGGAGCGATCCGACCCGGCCTTGGTGGCCACCTGCACGCCGGTGTCCGGCTTGCACTCGTCATCGAGCACCACCAGGTCGTACTGGTACTTCGCCTTCGCATCCTGGTTCCGCAGCTTCACCGCCAGGTCGGCCGAGTTGCGCCCTCCGAGCCCGATCGCCGAGTTGCCGCCGGTCAGCGGCCCGACGAACGCGATCCGCACCGCGTCCTTGGCGCGCGCCGCCGCCGGGGCGATGGCAAGCATCCCGCACAGCACCGCGAAGATGGTCCGCATGGGTCCTCCTCCCACTCGTGGGGGCGCAAAGTAGCACACCGGCGCAGCGACGAGCTGCGTACAGAAGTGGCTTGACCAGGATCGTATGCGCTGATATGCATATGAATCACCATGCATGCCGACGTGTTCGAGATCCTCGCCGACCCCACGCGGCGGCAAATCGTCGAGGCGCTCCGGGCGGGAGAGCAGGCGGTCAACGACATCGTGGATGCGGTGGACATCCACCAGTCGGGCGTTTCGCGTCACCTGCGGATCCTGCACGAGGCGGGTTTCGTGCAGGTGCGGCCGGAGGGTCCCAAGCGGCTTTACTCGCTTCGGCCCGAGCCTTTCCGCGAGCTGGATGCCTGGGTCGGACGGTACCGAAGCCTCTGGGAAGCCCGCCTCGACAGGTTCGCCCGGGCGCTCGAACGGAAGCAGAAAGCTCGCGCCGGAAGGCGCAGGGAGAGCACTTCATGACGAACCAGACCGGGGCCCCGCAGGCGTCGAAACGGAAGATCACCATCGAGCGCACCTACCAGGCGTCGATCGAGGACGTCTGGGATCTGTGGACCACGAGGAAAGGCATCGAGTCCTGGTGGGGTCCCGAGGGATTCACGGTCAAGGTCGTCGAGATCGATCTCCGCGCCGGCAGCGAGCTGCACTACACGATGACCGCGACCGGTGCCGCCCAGATGGACTTCATGAAGAGGGCGCGGATGCCTCTGACCACCGAGCATCGGGCTACGTACACCGAGGTCATTCCCGAGAGACGTCTCGCGTACACCCTGTCGGCCGACTTCATTCCAGACGTGCAGCCCTACGACGTGGCCACGCTGGTCGAGCTCCACCGAACTGCACAGGGCGTCCGGATGGTGCTCACCTTCGACGCCATGCACGACGAAGTCTGGACCCAGCGGGCAATCATGGGACGCGAGAGCGAGCTGGCCAAGCTCGCCAACGCGCTCGCTGCTTGAACTAGGGCGTCCGCCCCACCGGGCTTTCCTGCACCCGCACCGGAGCGCCGTCCGCGACTTCGGTGCCCAGGTTGAGCGCGACGTACTCGCCGCCGTGCAGGCCCTCCAGGACCTCCACGGTGGACCCGTCGTCGTTCCCCACCCGAATGCGCTGCAGCTTCACGTGGCCGTCCTGCACCATGGCCACGTAGATCTGGCCGCCCTGCGCCAGCAGCGCCTCGGCGGGGATCAGGGGGCGGGGGTCGCCGTGCAAGGTGATCGATGCCTGCACGAACGCGCCGGGGTAGAGCCCGGCAGGCGGCGAGGTGAGATCGATCTCGCAGAGCATGGTTCGCGTGCGCGCGTCGAGGCTTTGCGCGATGCGGGAGACGCGCGCCACCAGGGGAGGCTTGTGCGGGTCGATCTGCAGCGAGACCGGGTCGCCGGCGCGGACGCGGGCGGCGTCGTCCTGGCCGAGCTGGAGCGCCACGCGGAGGCGGTCGAGCTGGGCCACCTCGAGGAGGGGTTGCGCGCTGCTCGTTGAACCCGTGGCCGCCGGGAGCAGCGCGCCCGGGTCCGCGTAGCGCGCAACCACCGTCCCGTCGAACGGAGCGCGCAGCGTGTCGTACCCCTTCATCACCCGGGCGCGATCCAGGGCGGACTGCGCCACCTTCACCGCCTCTTCGGCCTGCTCGCGGTCGTTCTGGGACATCGACCGGCCCACCAGCCGCAACGCGCGCTGCAGCTGCTGCTGGCGCAGCGTGACCTCCGCCTGCGCCGCGGCCACCTGCGCCTCGAGATCGGGCGACTCGAGCACGGCGAGCTGCTGCCCTTCCTTCACCCGGTCGCCCCGGTCGACCAGGACGCGCTTCACATACCCGCTCACCTTGGCGTAGAGCACGGCGCGCCGATCTGCCCGCACTTCCGCCGGGAGCGAGACCACGTGCTCGGCGGGCGCCAGCTTGACGCGGGCAACGCGGACCACGGGACCGCGGTCCAGCTCGCGCTGGAGCTGCTCGACCTGCCGCGCGTTGGCCCGGTGCTGGCGCACGAACAGCACCGCGGTGCCGGCCACGGCCGCCAGGACCAGCACCACGCTGGTGGTGCGGACCACCGAGCCGCGCGGCGGCGCTTCGCGATTCTCTTCAACCATGCAACGACTCCGTGGAGGCGCCGCGGCTTTCTGCGGCGAACTTCTCGTCCAGTTGATGCGCGCTGGGCGATGCGCGGCGCAAGAGGGTGTACACCGCAGGCACCAGGAACAGCGTGATGAAAGTGGCGACGATCAGCCCACCGATCACCGCGCGGCCCAGCGGAGCATTCTGCTCACCGCCCTCGCCGAGCGCGATCGCCATCGGCACCATCCCCAGGATCATCGCCAGCGCGGTCATCAGCACCGGGCGCAGCCGCGTCTTGCCGGCCTCGATCGCGGCCTCGAGCACGCCCATGCCCTGCGTGACGCGCGCGTCGTTGGCCGAGTTCACCAAGAGGATGCTGTTGGAGGTGGCGATGCCCAC
>DATFUN010000257.1:0-2145 GCA_035260805.1 Myxococcales bacterium
GCCACCGAGATGGGCAGCGCGCAGCGTCTGAACGACGTGGTGCGCGCGCGCGCCACGCGGGCGGCGGCGGCCGCCCCGGCGGCGCCCGCTCCGAACCGGCCGGCCGCCGTGCTGCGGGCGACCCTGGGGCGCTCGGCGTTCATCGCCATGGTGCGGATGCGGCTCGATCTGCTGCGCGATCTCGAGCGCAAGCGCTTCGTCCGCAAGTTCACCCACGGCACGCCGGCGTTCGATATCGACGACACCGCATGGCCGCCCACGCCGCGCGCCGGCGCGGTGTTCGACAGCCTGCTGGCGCGCATGAAGGCCGAGCACCCGCGACTCCTGCTGCTCTACGTGCCCCACCTGCGTTACTTCGATCCTCCGCCGGCGGCCTTCTATCCGCTGCGCCGGGCGTTCTACCACCAGCACGCCGCCCGGGCCGGCATCCCGATCGTGGATCCGACCGACGCGATGCTGGCGGAGTTCGCGCGCACGCGCGAGCCCCTCCACGGATTCGCCAACACCACGATCGGGACCGGGCACCTGAACCGGCGCGGGCACGCGGTGCTGGCGCGGGTGCTGGCCGACGCCCTGGGGCCGGACCGGCCGTGATCTTCTCGTCGAGCGAGTTCTTCGTCTTCCTGGCGCTGGTGCTGGGACTGTGCGCCTGGGTTTCGAGCGAGAGCACGCGCCGCAACATCCTGCTGGTCGCGAGCTACTTCTTCTACGCGTGGTGGAACTGGCGCTTCTGCTTCCTGATGTGGACCACCACCACCATCGACTACCTGGTGGCGATCCAGCTCGAGCGCTCCCAGGACCCGCGCTGGCGGCGCGCGCTGCTGGTCGGCAGCCTGGTCGCGAACCTCGGGATCCTGTTCTACTTCAAGTACTCGAACTTCTTCCTCGACTCGGTGCGCCCGCTGCTCGAGGGGCTGGGACTCAAGGTCCCGCACCTCGAGGTCGTGCTGCCCGCGGGCATCTCGTTCTTCACCTTCCAGAGCATGAGCTACACGATCGACGTGTACTGGCGCCGGCTCGCGGCCACCCGGAGCTATCGCGACTTCGTCATGTTCGTGTCGTTTTTCCCGCAGCTGGTGGCCGGGCCGATCGTGCGCGCCTCGGTGTTCCTGCCCCAGCTCGCGGCCCACGATCATCGCCCGCGCTGGGACAATCTGCGGCGCGGGGGGGAGCAGTTCGCGCGCGGCTTCGTCAAGAAGACGCTGTTCGCCGACACGCTCGCGATCGCCGTGGACCCGGTGTTCGCCCACCCGGCCGCCTATGCACCGGGGACGGTCTGGTTCGCGGTGCTGGCCTACGCGGGCCAGATCTACTACGACTTCTCGGGCTACACCGACATGGCGATCGGCTGCGGGCGCATGTTCGGCTTCGAGTTCCCGGTCAACTTCCGCCACCCGTACCGCAGCCGCAGCATCACGGAGTTCTGGCGGCGCTGGCACATCACGCTCTCGACCTGGCTGCGCGACTACCTCTACATCCCGCTGGGGGGCAACCGCCGCGGCCGGGGCCGCACCTACGTCAACCTGATCGCCACCATGCTGCTCGGCGGCCTGTGGCACGGCGCGTCGTGGACCTTCGTCATCTGGGGCGGCCTGCACGGCCTGGGGCTCGCGCTCGACAAGCTGCGCATGGAGCTGACCGGCCGCGACGCCGACGATCACGGCTCGCCGCTCGAGCAGGCGCTGGGCTGGGCGGGCACCTTCCTGTTCGTGCTCGTCGCCTGGGTGTTCTTCCGGGCCCGCGACTTCGCGACCGCGTGGACGGTGCTGCGCAAGCTCGCCTTCCTCGAGCCGCTGGGCTCGCACTGGATCGCCGTCTACGCCGCGGTGGCGCTGGCGCTGGGCGTCGGCGCGCACGTGTGGGTGGTGCTGCGCCACGAGCGCGAGCTGCTGCTCGACCTGCGCCGGCCGATGGCCTGGACCGCGCTGGCCCTGATCGGGCTTGCGGTGCTGTGGTTCTCGCCCTTCAGCGCGAACCCGTTCATCTACTTCCAGTTCTGATCCGCGTCCGCTGCCAGGGCCCGTGGATGACGCCTCCGGGCCCGTTGTGCTATAAGCACCTGCTGCGCGCCCGTAGCTCAATTGGATAGAGCGTTAGCCTCCGGAGCTAAAGGTTACAGGTTCGATTCCTGTCGGGCGCACCATC
>DATFUN010000258.1:0-3328 GCA_035260805.1 Myxococcales bacterium
CCGCCGGTGAAGCCGGCGGCGACGCCCGCCGGCCGGCCGGCCCCGGCGACCGCGGCCGCGGCCGCGAAGAAGCTGCCCGAGGGAGGCGCATCGCGCAACCGGAAGATCGGATTCGTCTAGGGTGAGGCCGCCCAAGTGAACTACCTCGATTACTACGAGCTGGCCCAGGAGCCGTTCTCCAACGCCCCGGTGTCCCGCTTCTACTTCAACTCTCCCCAGCATGCGCAAGCGCTGGTGCGGCTCACGCACGTCTGCTCGCAGATGAAGGGCCTCGCCATCCTGGTGGGCGACATCGGCGCGGGCAAGACGACGCTCGCGCGCCGGCTGCTCGACTCGCTTCCGGAGAACGAGTACGAGGCGGCGCTGCTGGTCATCATCCACAGCGGCGTGACCGCCTCCTGGCTGCTCAAGCGCATCGCGCTGCAGCTGGGGGTCGACGCCCCCAGCGAGGACAAGCTCACGCTTCTCGGCCAGCTCTACCAGAGGCTGGTGCGCATCTACGAGCAGGGCAAGCGGGCGGTGGTGCTGATCGACGAGGCCCAGATGCTCGCCACGCGGGAGATCATGGAGGAGTTCCGGGGCCTGCTCAATCTCGAAGTGCCGGAGCGGAAGCTGCTCTCGCTCATCTTCTTCGGCCTGCCCGAGATCGAGGAGAACCTGAAGCTCGACCCGCCGCTCGCCCAACGCGTCGCCATCAAGTTCCGCCTGGCGCATCTCACGCCGGAGAGCACCGAGGCGTACATCAAGCACCGGCTGCGACTGGCCGGCGCCTCGCGGATGCCCTTCACGCCCGAGGCGGTCAACGCCGTGCACCACTTCTCCAGCGGCACGCCGCGCGTGATCAACACTCTGTGCGACAACGCGCTGTTCGAGGGATACGTCGCCCGGGTGCCGATGATCGACGAGGCGATGATCGGCCGGGTCGCTGCCGATCTGGGCCTGGGCGACGCCGCGGCGGTGAACGACGATCCGACTCCTTTGCGGGCGCAGTCCCCGGCGCCCAGGGACCCGAAGCCGCTCGATCTGGGGGAGATCGATCGCTACCTGGCAGGACTCGCCAAGCCATCGTGACCGCGGCCGGCACCTGCCGGTCGGGAGTTGAAGAGAGAAGCATGCGGTCAGCTCCGGGCATCGGACCCTCGAGCAATGCGCTGGAGCGCCGGTGCTGAGCCGCGTCCTCCTCGCCGGCGCGCTGGCCGCCGCGGTGGTCGCGGGGGGCGCCATCGCGTTCCTGCGGACCGATTTCGTCGCCAACAACCTATGCGCGTACGCGGTGGCGACCATCGAGGAGGCCACCGCCGCGCAGGTGCGCGTGGCGCGCTGCTCGGTGGACCCGGCGCGGGGACAGCTCACCATCGACGGGCTGCAGGTGGGCGATCCGGGCGGCCGGATCGATCTCAAGGTCGCGCGGGTGTTCGTCCACGTCCTGGTGCGGCCGGTGCTGCAGCGCATCCGGCTGGAGCAGCTCGAGATCGACCACCCGGAGCTGCACCTCTCGCTGGACCAGAAAGCGGCGCCCACCGCGCGGGCCCGCCGGCAGGAGTGCCTGCCCGACGTGCTCGACCGATTCGAGCTCGGGCGGGTGAAGATCCGCAAGGCGTCGATCGACGTGCGCGGCGGAGGCGTGAGCGTCGTGCTGCCGCGCGCGAGCGCCGTGATCCATGGCCAGGGCGAGGCGATGCAGGTCGGGCTGACGACCCGCGGGGGAGCGGTCGAGTTGCCGGGCCGGCGGGTCGGCCTCGTCTCGGTGCGCGGCGCGGCCAAGGTGGACCTGCGCGGCACCGGCCAGCTCGAGGTCACCCGCGCCGACCTGATCGGCACCGAGGCGGCCGCGTTCCTCTCCGGGCGGATCTCCGACCTGTGCGATCCGCAGATCGAGGCCAGCGCCAACCTGCGCACCGACGACCTGGGCGCGGCGCTCGCCGCGTACATGCCTGGAGCGCTGCGCGGGGTCCGCGGCTCGCTGGCCGCCGACGCCACGCTGACCTTCGCCCGGAAGGACCCGCACCTGCGCGGTGACGTGCGCCTGCGGGATCTCCAGCTGGAGGGATATGACCCGGGTGACCTGAGCGCCCGCTTCGACCTGAACCCCCGGCGCCTCAAGGTCGAGCACCTGGAGGTGGCGGTCGGCCGCGGGCAGGTAGCGGGGACCGCCGAGGTGGGCTTCGGCCAGGGAATCCCTCTCGCAACCGATCTGACCCTGCGCGACGTGGAGCTCGCCGAGGTGTTGCGCAAGGTGACGCTCCCGCATGCCTGGGTCGTCCTGCGCACGGCGGGCAAGGTGCAGATGAAGGGGACTCTGCTTCCGCTGCAGCTGAGCGGCGATGCTTCCCTGGACCTGTCGGACTTCGCCGTCCTCGACCGGGCCTACGACGCGCGGCGGAAGGGCGGCCCGCAGCGCGTGCTCGAGCTGCCCAGGGGACACCTCGCCGGCGGCGTGTCGATCGACCCGCAGAAGGTGTCCGTGCGCGGCGCACGCATCGAATCGGCCTCCTCGGTGCTCAACGTGGAAGGCGCGCTCTACACCGATGCCGCCCGCGGCCTCGACCTCTTCGCCCAGACGGACGAGCTGTCCCTCGACGACCTGCGCGGCCACATCGCGGACCTGCCCTGGCACGGCCGCGCGGCGCTGGCGGCGCGGGTCCACGGGCCCTACGCCGACGTCCGGGTGGAGTCCAGCGTCGCGATGCGCGGCTTCCACTTCATGGACCTGTCGTTCGGCGACCTGTCCGCGCAGGCCGACTTCACCGGCCTTTTGCTCTCGCTCGACCAGGTGCGCGGCCGGAAGGATCGCTCCACCTACGCCGGGCACGTGAAGCTCGACTTCCGCCGCGAGCCGGCCATCGACGCGCACCTCGATCTGCCCGATGCGTACGTCCACGACCTGATCGATCTGGCCGAAGGCGTGGTCCCCGCGTTCTCCTCGGTGGACCGTCCGGAGGACCTCGACGGCCGATTGTCCGGCGCCATCGACGTGAAGGGGCCGGTGGCGGCGCCGGATGGAGAGGCGCGCCTGTCGTTCACCTCGGCGTCCACCTGGGGGCAGGAGTTCGACGGCGGCGAGGCGCGGATCAGGCTGCACGGCAAGGAGCCACGGCTGCAGATCGAGCGGCTGGTGCTGCGCCACGGCGCCGGCGAATTGGAAGTGGCCGGCCGCATCGGGCCCGCCTGGCAGCTGGAGCTGGACGCCGGCACCCGCGACTTCACCCTGGCGGACCTCGATTTCGCCCGGCGGGCGCGGCTCGAGGGGCCGCTCTCCATCGAGGCGCGCCTGCGGGGCGTGGCGGAGCATCCGGTGCTGGAGGTGCGATCGACCTTCACCGGCGGG
>DATFUN010000259.1:0-6151 GCA_035260805.1 Myxococcales bacterium
GCCGCGTTCCGCATCCACCCTGCTTCGCAGACCGCCCGGCGGTCGGAAGGCGGCGAGGACCTGCGCCGTCAACTGGAGACGGTCCTGCGCCGGCACCTGCCAGCGGCGGCGGGAGCCGATCGGCGCCTGGCCTCCGTCGCCGAGTTCTCGGTGGAGCTGAACCTCGCGCTCGCGGGCGGCCTGCACCGCCGCCGTGCTCCCTGGGGAAAGCTGGGCGCGGGATTTCTCGCGCTCGGCCCTTCGGGGTGGAGGCGCTATCTGCGGGATTCGCGGATCGCCGAGCGGGTGGGGGCGCGCCTGCGCCTGCTCGGCGAGCGCGGCCGCGCGCGAGCAGCGGCATGACCAAGGACGCGGAGTACACGCGCAGGCTCCTGCGCGAGCAGGGCTCCCGCTGGAAGAGGCTCCTCGACGTGCAGGCGCCCTATCGCTGGAACCTGAGGCGGCTGCGGCCGGGTTCCACGCTGGAGATCGGCTGCGGGGTGGGGCGCAACCTGTCCCACCTGCGCGGCGCGGGAGTCGGAGTCGACCACAACCCCCATTCGGTCGAAGCGTGCCGGAAGGCGGGCTTGGTTGCCTTCACGCCGGAGGAGTTCCGCCGCTCGCCGTACGCGGCCAGGCGGTTCGACTCCCTGCTCCTCTCCCACGTCGCCGAGCACATGACCTTCGCGGAATTCGTGCAACTCCTGCGGGAGTACGTTCCGTTGCTCGGGCCCGAGGGCCGCATCATCGTGGAGAGTCCGCAGGAGGCGGGATTTCGCAGCGACCCGACGCACGTCGAGTTCTTCGATCTCGCGAAGATCCGCGCAGCGGTCGAGCAGGTGGGATTCCAGCCGACGCGGGAATACTCGTATCCCTTCGCGCGCCCCGTCGGTCGTCTTTTTCCCTACAACGAATTCGTCTCCGTGAGCCGTCGCCGAAATTGATCGGCGCGCACCCGCCGATAGAGTTGCGGCACCGATGCAAGCCGCGGCCGCGATGGAGTCCGCTCCAGTCGAGCTGACCGTGCTCATGCCCTGCCTGGACGAGGCGAAGACCGTCGGGGCGTGCGTGGCCAAGGCCCGCGAGACTTGCCGCGCGCACGCCATCGCCGCCGAGATCCTCGTCGCCGACAACGGCTCGACCGACGGCTCCCAGCGGCTGGCGGGCGAGTCGGGCGCCCGGGTCATCCACGTCCCCGCGCGGGGATATGGCTCCGCCCTGCGCGCCGGTATCGACGCCGCCCGCGGCCGCTACGTGGTCATCGCCGACGCCGACGACAGCTACGACTTCGGCGACATCCCCGCTTTTCTCGCCCAGCTCCGCGCCGGGGCGCAGCTGGTGATGGGCTCGCGGTTCCGCGGCAAGATCCACCCGGGCGCGATGCCCTTGCTGCACCGCTTCCTCGGCAACCCCGTGTTGACCTGGGTCCTGAACCTGTTCTTCGGCGCGGGGATCAGCGACGCACACTGCGGGATGCGCGGCTTTTCCCGCGAGGCGATCCGCGCGCTGTCGCTGCGCTCCTCCGGAATGGAGTTCGCCAGCGAGATGATCATCCGCGCCGCGCAGGAGAAGCTGAGGGTGCGGGAGGTCCCCACCAGCCTGCGCCCGGACGGCCGCGGCCGCCGGGCGCACCTGCGCACCTGGCGCGATGGCTGGCGCCATCTCCGCTTCATGCTGCTCTTCAGCCCGCTGTGGCTCTTCCTCGTGCCGGGGTCGATCATCTCGGCGACCGGCCTCGTCCTCGCCACCGCGGTGGCGTTCGCCAAGGTGACGGTCTTCGGCCACCAGCTCAATACGCACTTCGCGCTCCTGGGAAGCTCGCTCGCCATCGTCGGGGTGCAGCTGTCGATGCTCGGCCTGTTCGCCAAGGCCGTGTTCGTCCTCGACGGCGTCGGCAAGAGCCCCGGCGCGGAGCGGCTGCTCGAAGGGCTGCGGCTGGAGAGCGGCATCCTAGCGGGCGCGTCGATCTTCGCCGCCGGCGTGGCTGTCGACGCCCGCATCCTGGCAGCCTGGATCGCGACGCACGGCGGAGCGCTCGATGCCCGGGCAACGCACCTCGCGATCCTCGGCGGCACCCTCTGTGCAGTGGGACTGGAGATCGTCTTCTCCAGCTTCTTCCTCTCCATCCTGAAGGCCTCGCGCACCGGGCGCTGGGTCTGAGGCGCGGCGGAGTCAGAGGCGTTCTCGCCGGAGCCTCGGGCAGAGCCGCTTCGCGCGCAGCACGATGCGCCGCGCCTGGGTGGCGCTGCGCCTGCGCTCGGCGCGGGCGGCGCGCGCCAGGCGGGGATTCGCGCGCACGGTCGCAAGGCGCACGTCGGCGTCGTGCAGTTCCCCCAGTGCGCTCTGCAACCCGGCGAGGAGATCGATCGCCTCGGCCAGGTCGTAGGCACCCCGGAGAAGCTCGGCCTCGTAGCGCAGCTTCTTCGCCGCGATGCGGATGCTGTGCGCCGCATCGGCATCGAGCGGGTCGGGCTGCGCGAGCTTCTCCTCGAGATCGAGCAGCCGCTTGCGGAGCCGCTTGCGCGTCCGCCGGCCGCCCAGCGTTCCGCTCGCGCGGCGGTGGATCAGGGCGCGGAGCACGAGCGGCTCGGAGCGGCGGGTCCACAAGGCCACCGAGATGCGCACGTGCGCTTCCGCCTTGGCCAGGCGCCCTCTGGTCCGGCGCGCGTCCGCGCCGTGCCGCGAGAGCCACTTTGCCTCGAGTTGCAGATCGCGCAGCTCGCCCAGCGCGTCCTGGAGATGCTCGATGCGGCCGTCGAGCTGCCGGAGCCGCTTCTTGCCGAACACCTTGACCGCGGCGCGCAGCCTGCGGCAGGCGACGCGCAGATCGTGCACGGTCTTCGGGTCCAAGCGGCGCGCCGTGAGCGCCTGGGCTCCCTGCACGTCGGCGACGCGGGCGTGCAGGAGCTTCTCCCCGGCGACGCGCAGCGGGGTGTGGGCGCGCAACCCTCCGACGTGTCCGGGCCGGGTCACCGCTTCTTGTCGTATGCGCGCACCGCCGCGCGGATCAGCTGCCGCGCGGCGGACGGCCCCGCGAATCCCAGGGAGCGCGCGTTCTTGGGGGTGAAGAAGGTGGTGTCCAGCATGAACTTCTCCAGCTCGTCGCGCATCGCCCGGGAGAGGTCGCGCACTCCCTCCAGCCGTGCCCAGCGCGACAGCTCCGCGGGGATGGTAATCACCCGATCGTTCCGCACCCTCCCGTTCTCGCCCTCCTGCTCGACGCGCAGGACGCCCAGGAGCCGCACCGCCACTACCACGCCCGGCCAGGTCGAGGCGTCCTCGCTGAGGATCACCGCATCGAGCGGATCGCCGTCCTCCGCCCGCGTCCCGGGGATGAACCCGAAATCGAACGGATAGGCGAGGCCCATCGGTAGCGGCCGGCCGAGCAACATCGCCCCCAGTTGGGGATCCCACTTGGTCTTCACGCGCGCGCCCTTGGGCGCCTCGACCACCGCGCGCACCTTCCCCTCGCCGTCCTCGTGCGGCAGCTCGTGCAGGGCGGGCATGGGGCGAGCCTCGCGCCGCCGCCGACGGATGGCAAAGCCCGCGGGGCGATAAGCGTCGATTCCGGCACAGAGCTATCTTGCAAACGTGATCAGCGTCCTGCTGCCCGCGCGCAATGCCGCCGCGACTCTCGAGGAGGCGCTGCAAGGCATCCTGGCGCAGCGCGGAGCGCCGCCGTTCGAGGTGGTCTGCATCGACGACGGATCGAGCGACGCAACGCCCGCGATCCTTTCGCGCCTCGCCGGCGAAGACGATCGCATCCGCCCGATCCGAGGCGGAGGGCGGGGCCTGGTCGCCGCGCTGCAGCTCGGGCTCGCGCGCTGCCGCGGCGAGCTGATCGCGCGCATGGACGCCGACGACCTGGTGCATCCCGACCGCCTCCGGCTCCAGGCGGAGCTGCTCGCGCGCGATGCGTGCCTGGGCGCCGTCGGGACCCTGGTGCGATGCTTTCCCTGCCCCCTGACGCCCGGGCTCGCCCGGCTGGAGGCGTGGCTGGATTCCGTCGTCACCAAGGAGGAATGCGAGGCCGCCCGCTTCATCGAGGCGCCGCTGGTGCATCCCAGCACCACGTTCCGGCGCGAGGCGCTCGAGGCGGTGGGAGGCTGGCGCGACGCCGGTTGGGCGGAGGACTGGGACCTCCTCCTCAGGCTGGCCGACGCGGGCTGGGGAATGGCGAAGGTGCCGCAGGTCCTGCTCTACTGGCGCGATTCTCCGGGCCGGCTGACCCGGCAGGGCGAAGCGTACCGGCTGGAGCGCATGATCGAGCTGCGCGCCGACCATCTCGCGCGAGGTCCGCTCCGGGGACGGCCCTTCGAGGTGTGGGGCGCGGGGCCGACCGGCAAGCGGCTCGCGCGGGCGCTCGAGAAGCACGGGATGCGCCCGCGCAGGTTCTGGGACGTAGACCGTCGCAAGCGTTTTGCGCGGGGCGTGCGAGTCGCCCCACCCGACGAGCTGGGTCGCCCCGACGGCGCGCTGATCCTCTGCGCAGTGGGGGCGGCGGGTGCACGGGAGGAGATCCGCGCAGAGCTCGCTCCGAAGGGCTTCCAGGAAGGACGCGACTTTCTCTTCGCCGCGTGACCCATCTCACCGAAGCTGGATGGACGCCGTGCTAGCGTGTTCGCTGCGCGGGTCTCGACTCGCCGGGGGAAACGTTGTCGGGAGCGGAGCAGATCGGCCGGCTGCTGGTCTCGAAGGGATACGTCGAGGACCGGTGGATGCGAGCCGCCCTGGCGGCGGCGCCGGCGCCCGCCACCTTCCTCGAGCACGTGCTCGAGAGCGGCGCGCTGAACGAGCCCGAGCTTCTCTCCGTGCTGGCGGAGCATTCCGGATTGCCCGCGGTGGACCTCTCGCGCACCGCCATCCCGCTCGCCGCGCTGGAGATGATCCCGCGGCCCGTCGCCGAAGCGGACCTCCTCCTCCCGCTCTCCATGGAAGGCGCGCGGCTCCACGTCGCGGTGGACTTCGCTGCCTACACGCCGGAGACGCTGGCCGAGCTGCAGTTCATCACCGGCATGCTGGTCTCGCCGTACTCCGCCCTGCCCGCCACGCTGGAGAAGGCCATCGCCGCCGCCTACGACGCGCGCGACCGCGGCGAGGACGTCTGGCACGGCGAGGGACTCTCGCGAGAAGCGCCACCCGCCATCGCCGCCATCCGCCCCGGGGAGATCGGCGTGCGGACCGACGAGGTGGACGTGCCGACGATGGAGATCGACGCGCTGGCCTTCGAGGTGGCCGACGCGGAGCCCGTCGCGGACGAGGAGATCGTGCACCAGGAGACGGTGCGGGTGGGCCCCGCCCGCATCCTGGTGGTGGACGACGAGCCGGAGATCCTGCGCCTCCTGGAGAAGTCGTTGCGCGCCGAAGGCTACACGGTTGAAACGGCGCGCGACGGGCGCGAGGCCGAGCAGAAGCTCAAGGGAAAGCCGCCCGACCTGGTGGTGCTCGACGCCATGCTGCCGCACGTGCACGGCTTCGAGCTGTGCAGCCGGATCAAAGGCGACCCGCGCCTGCGCAACGTTCCGGTCTTGATGATGAGCGCCGTCTACCGGGGCTGGCGGTTCGCGCAGGATGCGCGCGAGGCGTTCGGGGCCGACGATTACCTGGAGAAGCCGTTCCACCTGGCGGACGTCCTGCACCGCGTCCATGCGCGCCTGGAGAGCCCGCGCGGCATCTCGCCCGAGCAGAAGGAGGCGGCGGAGCGCAGCTACAAGGAAGGGGTGGAACACCTCTCCCACGGACGCCCCGAAGAGGCGCGCGGGGCGCTGGAGGCAGCGGCGAAGGCCGACCCGTTCTCGGCGCGCAACCACTTCGCGCTCGGCCGCGCGCTGCGGGAGATGGGCGAGGCATTCCGCGCCATGAGCGAGTACGAGAAGGCGGTCGAGCTTCGGCCCACGCACTTCGCCGCGCTCTGCAGCCTCGCCGAGCTCTACTTGGAAAAAGGATTCCGCCGCAAAGCCGTGGAAGCGCTCGAGCGCGCGCTTCGATGCGCTCCCGACGGCCGCACTCGCGAGGGGATCCGGACCCGCCTGCTGCGCCTGTTGTGACCTCGACCTCGCCTCCGACCGATAGTCTCGTCTCCCTCGACCCCTTTTTCGCATTGCGCACCATGCCGCGCGCGGTCATCCTCACCGTGTGCGCGTCGACGAGGCAGCGGTGCGGAAGCGGCGGG
>DATFUN010000260.1:0-3740 GCA_035260805.1 Myxococcales bacterium
CCAATCCCGCCGACAATCCGACGGTGGTGTTGACCGCTGCGGACGGCTCCGCCTACCTCGCGGTCGAGGCGTGGTGCTACGACGCGGATTGCACGGACGCCAAGCGCGACGCTTTGGCCGAGCAGGTCGCCACCGAGGCGCGCGGCTCGCGCTGAGCATTCCCGCAGGCCAAGTCAAGCCCCCGCGCAACCGCTTCTGCGGCGCGAAGTCAAGCCCCGCGCGTCGAAAATCCGCGGTGAAACCGCTGGCGCCGCGCGGGACTGGTGCTAGCCTGTTTGTATGCGCGAGTTCCTGTACCGGCTGGTGCAGCGCCTCCACGACGAGGCCCGCCCGCTCTCGCGCAACAAGCACTTCCACGCCTTCGGCGACGCCGATTCGCGGCGCGCGCTGCGCATCGATCGACATCTGCGCGACCTCGAAGCCCGGCTTTCGGAGCTGCGCGAACGCGGCGAGCCGCCGCGCGTCAGGCCCTTGCCCGACGGCGGCGTGCAGCTGATCCTGCGCCACCGCGACATGGCGGTGGTGCGGACGGCGACGCTCACCGCCGAAGAAGCGCGCCTTCTGGCGCGCCATCCCGCGGGCGCCTGGGCACTGGGTTGCCCCACAGCGGAGCAGGTTTCCGCAGCTGCTGCGCGCAAAGGGCAGTAGCACCTACCCGGCGGGCCTGCGAGCCCCCGCAGGCCCCCTTGATCCAGCCGAGCGTCGGTCCCTATGCTCACCGGCGTCCCATTTTTTTGTACACGGGACGTCGACGGCAGAGGTCTCCCGGACGGAGGCCGCAAGAGAAAGGCAGAAGAAGGATGGCGACTGGCACTGTGAAGTGGTTCAACGACGCGAAAGGCTACGGGTTCATCACGCCGGATGGCGGCGGCAAGGACGTGTTCGTCCATCACACCGCGATCCAGATGGAGGGGTTCCGCAGCCTGGCCGAGGGCCAGAAGGTCGAGTACGAAGTCACGGAGGGACCGAAGGGCCCGCAAGCGGCGAACGTCCGGAAGGCCTAGAGGGAGGCTCCCCGAACAGTTCTGGAAACCGCCCGGTGCGCGCGCGCTCCGGGCGTTTTCGCGTCAGTGGCCGCCGATAGGGCGGCCCTGTTCTTCTTGGGAATGGCCATCGCGTCAGTACACCGGGCTATACCAAAGGAAGTTCAGCCGCAGCCCGGCCGACCAGATCTGATCGTCGGCGAACCCTGGCCCGTTCGATACCTTGTGATAGCTGAAGTAGAGCTCGGGACTCAGCGCGAATTGCCGTCCCACGCGGGCGTCGTAGGACAGCCCGGCCACCACCGCCGGCTCGGCACCCAGGCTCAGGTCGGGACCGAACGCGTTGTTGTTGATGGTGACGCCGCCCAGGCCGAAGCCGAGGTTCAGGTTGAGCCCGTTCCCCAGCGTGTCGCCGATCAGCACCGTCTGCCCGCGGATCGTGACCAGCCAGTTCGTGAGCTCGCGGCTCTGCGAGTAGAACGCCGCGTCGGCGCTGAAATCGCCGAAGAGCTGGAACCGATCGGAGAAGCCGTACCCCATGCGCAGGCCGAAATCGAGCGCGCCGGTCCGCAGGAAATTGGGGTCGGAGAACCGGACGGCGCCGCCGCCCACCCCGAAGCTGAAGAGGAATCCTTCGCGCGCGTCGCGGCGGGGCGGCCCGTAGCGGCGCTGCTGCCACCCGGGCGCGCCGTCCGAGCCCCGCTCCAACGCACGTCCCCGCGAGTCCTCCACCGCCTCCTGGTGCGCTTCGAGGTGCTCGTTCACCGTCGCGGCGTACACGCCTAGCGTCAGCACGTTCAGGAACAAGTCCGCCCAGTGCGAGCCGGTGCTGGCCGTGATCACTACTCCCCCGTGCACCGCCGGGCCCGCGGGCGCGGACTGGGCGGACACCGAGGCGCTCCCCTCGGACGCCGCGCTCGTCCCGGCTCGCGCAGCGCCGGCCTTCGGCGCCGGCGGCGCATCCTCCGCGCGGGCCGCGGCAGCCGTCGCGATGACCAGGGAAAGAGGGAGAAACGCGCTGCGGATCACGTCGGGAAGACCTTCCGGGCGCCCGCTCGGCCACCCTCTGCGCATTATACGATGCGCGGGCCCTGCCGGCCGTCCGATGCAGCGAGTTGACCGCACCCTGCCGCCACGTCCTGGCCGCCGGAGTAGCGGATCGCGAAGGGGATCCTCGCCCGCGCCAGCACGTCGAGGAACGCCGAGCGCGCCTCGCGCGAGGATCGGCGGAAACCGCCCACCTCTCCGTTCACGTCGATGAGGTCCAGCTTCACCAGGCTCGGATCGAGCAGCCGGGCCAGCTCCTCCGCATCGCGCGGCGAGTCGTTCACGCCGCCGAGCAGCACGTACTCGACCAGCACGCGGGTCCGTCGCGCGCGGGCGTGGTCGTGCAGCGCGGCCACCAGCTCGCTGGTCGGATGAGTGCGCTCGATCGGCATCAGCTCCAGCCGCTTGCGCGGGTCGGCGTGCGTGAGCGACACGGCCAGCCGGAACTTGTGCCCCTCGGCGGTGTACCGCCGGATGGCCGGGACGATGCCGGCGGTGGAGACGGTGATCGCCCGCGCGTCGATTGCGCCGCCGCACGGGTGGCTGAGGATGCGCGCGGCCGCGATCACAGCGTCGTAGTTGAGGAACGGCTCTCCCATCCCCATGAACACGACCCCGCGGACGGGGCGGTCGGCCTCCGAGCGAACGGCGAGCACCTGGCCGACGATCTCGTGGGCGGCCAGGTTCCGCGAGAAGCCGAGCCCTCCCGTGGCGCAGAACGCGCAAGCCAGCGCGCAGCCCGCCTGGCTTGAGACGCAGACGATGTACTTCTTCTCCTTGCCCGCGTACGCGCTGGTGTCCGCGCCGGGCGCCTCGCAAGGGACCGGGATTCGCACCGCCTCGACCTGCGAACCGCCCTCCAGCTCGAACAGGTACTTCACGAACCCGTCCCGGGCAGCCTCTCGCTTCAGCACGCGCAGCGGCGCCGCGGTGGTCGCCGACTCGATCGTCTCGAGCAGCGCGCGGCGCACTCCGCGCACCGACCGCAGATCCTGCTCGCCGCGCTGCACCGCCGCGGCGAGGAGCTTGCGCCCGATCTCTTCGCTGACCCCGACGGACCCGTACTCCCCGGGGAGCATTCCGCAGCGGTGCATCACCCGCCGCGTTCTACCGGCTCGCTCACTTGAAGTCGACGGCCATCTTGACGCGGTCGAGGGTGAGCGCGCCTCCCGCAAACCCAGGGGTAGCGCGGCTGAGACCCATGAGCAGCAGATAGATGTTGCCGTCCGGCTGCAGGAAGCCGGTGGCCGGCGCGGTTGGAACAGTCAGGAGGTGGTAGGCCCCGCCCTCGAACGCGCTCATCCCGAGAAACCGCCAGCGAGTTCCGTCCCAGAGGAATGCCTGGGAGAAGGGCGAGCCCGCGACGTCGACGGTGATCTTGGTCGCCGTGGCCTGGTCGATTGCGGGCAGGCTGAACGGGGCCTTCACCAGCAGGCGCGCCGGAGCCTCGCGCGATGTGAACCACATCTGATCGCTCGGGGCGCCTCCCACGTTCCCCCCGAAGAGGTATCCGCGGGAGCCGTCGCCGGTCATCGCGAATCGCGTCCGGCCTGCAGGTGCGAGCGCAGGAGCGGGGTCGAGCGGCACTTGCCTCCAGGCGTTTGCATCGATGTCGTACTCCCAGAGATCGGTGAGCGGCGCGGCGCCCGCGTCGCCTCCGTAGAATCCGACGCGGCGGTGGGACGCGAACGAAGGAGTGAAGACGAAGGT
>DATFUN010000261.1:0-3342 GCA_035260805.1 Myxococcales bacterium
CCTGCCGCTGTCGCGCGAGGAGTACGAGCGGTTCGTCGAAGAGCTCGTCGCGGGGCAGAAGGTCGAGCCGCACGCGTTCGAGGAGCCGCGCTACTTCGAAGGGTGCTTGCCCATCGAGGTGATGGCGGCGCGGGGGCGCGATGTGCTGGCGTTCGGGCCGATGAAGCCGGTGGGGCTCGTCGATCCGCGGACCGGCCGGCGGCCTCACGCCGTGGTGCAGCTGCGCCGGGAGGACCGGGCGGGCACGGCCTGGAACCTGGTCGGGTTCCAGACGCGGCTCACCTGGCCGGAGCAGAAGCGCATCTTCTCGTCGTGCATTCCGGGGCTGCGGGAGGCTACCTTCATCCGCCTGGGCCAGGTGCACCGGAACACCTTCCTGGACGCGCCGCGAGCGCTGGCTCCCGACGGCACCCTCCGCGCCCGGCCGCACGTGTACTGCGCCGGCCAGATCACGGGCGTCGAGGGATACGTGGAGAGCGCCGCGTCCGGCCACATCGCGGCGCGCCGCGTGCTGGCCCGGCTTCGCGGAGAAGGGTTCGCGCCGCCGCCAGGGACCACCGCCATCGGCGCGCTGCTGCGGCACGTGACGGGCGAAGCGCACCCTCCGGGATATGAGTACCAGCCCACCAACGTGATCTTCGCCTTGTTCCCTCCGCTGGAAGAGCGGCATCGCAAGCACGAGCGGAAGGCGCGCCTGCTCGCCCGCGCCCGTCACGACCTGGCCGAGTGGGCCCGGGCCGGCTCGATCCCTCTGGCGGCCGAACCTCCTCCCCGGCCGGCGCGGGCGCCTTCTCCACCGGCTCCCACGCTAGCGGAGCGGTCGGACATCGGCGTGCCTGCGAATCCAGGCGAGGCCCCGCGGTGAGAGTGCGGGGAGGGGGCGCATCGATGGGCGCGCGGGCCCGCTGCGCCGCCGTGGTGGCTGCCGTCGCCGCGGCGATGAGTGCGTCGTGCAGCAAGGGTGGACCGCAAGGCAGGCGCGTGGCCTCGGGACTGGCGCGCGAGGTGACGGTGGCGCCCGGCGGCAGGATGGTCGCCTTCCTCCAGGGCGCATCGCACCCGGACGACCGCGGCGTGCCGGAGGATCTCCTGCTGGGAGATCTCCTCGTGGCCGCAACATCCGGCGACTCGCCAGCCCACCGCGTCGGCGGCGGCGTGCCGACGCTGGCCGGAGCGCGCGCCTTCTCCCCCGGCGGAGAGTGGCTCGCCTTCCTCGCCCGGTGGCGGTTCCGCGAAGGCGAAGGCGAGCTCTGGCTGGCCGATCCAACAGGCGCCCCGCGCAGGGTGGCGGACGGCGTCTCGGCGATGAGCTGGGCGCCTTCGGGGTCGCTGCTCGCCTTCGTGGCGGGCGGAAGGCTGATGGTGCTCGACGCCTCGAAGGAGCCCGCGGCGCCGTTGCTGGCGCTGGACCGGGTCCAGACGTTCGCCTGGGCGCCCGGCAGCGACCTGTT
The DNA here is from genome assembly GCA_035260805.1 of Myxococcales bacterium. Lineage (GTDB taxonomy): Bacteria > Myxococcota > Myxococcia > Myxococcales > 40CM-4-68-19 > VBKO01. The sequence goes on from DATFUN010000261.1 coordinate 1,452, forward strand.
GGCGGGGCGCGGCCCTGGCGTCGCGGGCGGGCGCATCGACCTGATGGACGTGCGGACGAAACGCTTGCGCGAGGTTGCCAAGGCCAGCTCGGACTTCGCCTTCGCCTCGGACGGCGCGCTCTTCGTGCTCGGTCCTTCCGGCGCCAAGGGCGGCGACCGGCCGCTCACGGTGCTCGAGCGGTTCGAGGGGCCGCCGCGAGACCTCGGCCGGACCACCTCGTTCGCCGCCTCGGACCGATACGTCGCGCTTCTCTCGACGGAACGACAACCCGGCGAGGCGTTCGGAGCGCTCTCCCGGCTTTCGCGCGCGGGCGGCGCGGCCGAGCTGCTCGGCGAACGGGTCAGCGAATTCCGTTTCGACCGGGGCGGCGAGCTGCTGTTCCTTTCGCGCTACGACGGCCGGGCCCGCGCGGGGACGCTGACGGTGGCGACTCCCGGCAGCGCCCCGCGCGAGCTGGCGCCGCGCGTGCAGAGCTTCACCGTCCAGGGCGGGCGCGTCCTCTACCTCGTGCAGGCGCCGCAGAAGGGTGACTTCAAGATCGAGCTGTGGACCGCTTCCCTCGACGGCTCGGTCTCGCCGCGCAAGGTGGACGACGGCGTGTACGGCTACCAGCTCGCCCCCGACGCCCGCCGTCTGTTCTGGAAAGCCCGCTGCGCGGGAGGCGCGCGGAGCTGCTCCCTCTTCCGCGCTCCGGCCGACGGGTCAGCGCCGCCCCAGATGCTCGCGGCGAACGTGGCTGGATTCGATCTGTCGGAGGACGCGGGGCGCGTGCTCGTGCAGCAGCCACACCGCGGCGCTGCCCGTGCGGTGGATCTCGCCGTCCTGGATGCGGCAGGCCCCCCGCCGGACGGAGCGGTGAAGGCGGTCGCGACGGAGGTCGATCCGAGCTCGCGATTCGCCGACGCCCGCGGCCGGCGCATCGCGTACGCGGCGATGGGCGGGGCAGGGAACGCCGGCGTGTACCTGCTCGAAGTTCCCTGAAACTTGATCCGGGCCTGCTCTGCGGCAGGATGCGCCGGTGGATCCAGCGGAGCTGACGGAGTTCGCCGATCACCTCGCCCGGATCGCGCGCGCCTCGCCCCACACGCAACGGGCGTACCTGTCCGACCTGCGGCAGCTCGCGACATGGCTCCTGGAGTCGGGCAAGTCGCTCGATGCCGCCGACCGCGACGACTTGCGCGCCTTCCTCGCGGCGCACTTCGGCAGAAACCAGCCGGCCACGCTCGCGCGCAAGCAGGCCAGCCTGCGCGCGTATTACGAACACCGCGTGCGAATGGGGTACCTGGCGGACAGCCCCGCGCGGCGGCTCATCTCGCCCAAGCGGCGGCGCTCGCTCCCGAACGTGGTCTCGGTGGACGACCTGTTCGCCCTGCTGGACACGCCGAACGCGCGCACCGCCGCTGGGCTGCGCGACCGCTGCGCGCTGGAGCTGCTCTACGGGGCCGGGCTGCGCGTCTCGGAGCTGGTGGGGCTCGACCTGCCGGATCTGATCGACGGCGCGACCGCCGTGCGCGTCCGCGGGAAGGGCGGCAAGGAACGCGTGGTCCCGCTGGTGGCGAAGGCGCGCGCGGCGCTGCAGGCGTGGCTCGCGCGGAGGGAAGAGCTGGGGAGGGGGCCGGCGCTGTTCTTGAACCGCCGCGGCGGGCGCCTCACCACCCGCAGCGTGGCCCGCCATCTCGCGCGCTACGCGCTCATCTGCGGAACGCAGCGCCACGTGCACCCGCACGCGCTACGCCACAGCTTCGCCACGCATCTTTTGGACATGGGGGCCGACCTGCGCGGCATCCAGGAGCTGCTCGGCCACGCCTCCCTCTCCACCACCCAGCGCTACACCCACGTCTCTTCGGAACGCCTCGTCCAGATCTACGAAGACTCCCACCCCCGCGCGAA
>DATFUN010000262.1:0-5561 GCA_035260805.1 Myxococcales bacterium
CGACGTCGTTCGCGTCTTCCGCTGCCACGGCGTAAGCGCTTGCAGCGGCGCTCCAAGCACCGAGCCACCCCGCGGACTCGGTGCCTCCCGGCTGCTCCTGGAGGAAGAAGGGATTTTTCGAATTCCTGATCGCGGCGGCACAAGCCTGCCCCGCGGCGTCGCTCCTGCACGGCTCGAGCGGGGACAGCGGCTGCTCCAGTTTGCCATGGAGGCTTGCTGCCAATCGTTGCCACTCGGCCGGTGCCGGCCAGCATGGCTCCTGGGGCGTACAGCGACACATCGCCGCCGTTTCCTGTCGCGCGGCCGGCCGACTCGTCGAGCATTGCGTCGCGGCGAAGGCGGCCAGACCGAGACCGGCAGCGACTGTCGTTCGCTTCATGGCTCCCACGGGAGAGTTTTTTCGTTCAGCCCGGCAACCGCCACACCGCGCATCCCGCGGGCCCGTCCGGGTCCAGCTCCCAGCCGGCGAGGCGCTGCTTGAGCCGCTCCAAGAGCAGGCCCTTCCCGCCGTCGACCGCGATGGTGGGCACGGCCGGACCTCCGCGGATCACGGCGAGCAACTCGGCTGCGCGCACGGTCGCCGCCGACGCGAGACCGGGCCTGCCCGAAGCGTCGCCGTAGACCGCTCCTTCTCCCGCGCAGACGACGGCGCGCACCGCCACTCCGTACTCGAACGAGGTGCGCGCCACCTCCCGGGCGAAGCGGGCCGCGCCGACGAGCCCCTCGTCGGGCCGGGTGCGGAACGGCGGCCGCTCGAAGGCGCCGAACGCCAGCCGGTCGCCGAACTGCGCCACGCTGGTCTCGTACGCCTCGAGGAACGCGCGCGCGTCGCGCGCGGCGCGGCCGACCAGCTCGTGCGCCGCGCCCGGGTCCTGCATGGCGCCGCGCGCGGCGATCTCGCCGAGGTAGACCACGGCCCGCACCGGAGGTGCAGGCGCCGCCGCCGCCGAGCCGGCGCGCCGCAGCGCGTGTTCCAGCGCGGGCCGAGGTGGATCGCCGGCGAACCAGATCCGGAGCAGCTCCAATTGCGCCGCGCTCTCCGGTTCCTTCTGCTGCAGGATGCGGTCGACCACCTCGCGAGGAGTGCCGGGCTGCTGCGCCGGGGTCTCGCGCTCGGGCCGCGCCGCGCGCACGTTCCAGAAGGGCAGGAGCGTCGGGTCGGTCTGCGCCGGCCGGAAGGTGCCGTCGGGCAGGCGCCAGACCAGGTCGATGCCGTCGAACGCCGCGTAACCAAGGCCGGCGGCAGGCACGAAGAGCACCTGGCGCCGCGCCGCCGGATCCTCCGAGCTTCCGCACAGCACCGCGAACGGAACGCGCAGGGTGTCCTTCACTCGCTCGGCCAGCTTGTCATCGGGGAGCGCGGCCGCCTTCGGGGCGATCCATCCCATCTCGCGCCATCCGGCCGACAGCTCGCGCACCTCGTCGGTGAGCAGGCGGAAGACGTCGAACATGGAGGCCACGCGCTCCGCCTCGCCCAGCACCACCAGCACCACCTGGCGGAGCTGGCCGCGCACGTCCTCCAGCTTGTCGGGGACGACCAGCTCTTCCAGACCGTCGAAGGTGAGCCGCGACACTTCCTCGGGACGGAGCGCACGCAGCGCGCTGCGGATGCTCACGTAGGTGGTGCCTTCCAGAAGCCACGGCTCGCCCGGGCCTCGCAGCCGCGAGAGGTGGGCGCGCGCGACCAGGCCGAGCTGGTGCCTGCGTGCCCGCCACTCGTCGACCGCCGGGGTGCGGTCGCCCTCCGAGGGCCGCAGCAGGGCGCGCTCGGCGAGCGGGCGGAGGCGCTCGAATCCGCCGCGCAAGAGGCTTCCGACGATGTGCGAGAGCGGCCCGCCCACCGAGGTGGTGAAGGCGACCGCTCCGCTCTCGCGGAAGCCCTGCCGCTTGGGCCCGGGGCCGTCCTGCAGGTAGCGCTCGTCGCCGCTGAAGAGGTGATGCGCCTTGTTGACCTGCACCAGCCCCGAGGCGCCCAGCGCGTGGCCGAAGCTGAGCAGGCCGCCGAAGGGATTGGACCAGCCCTCCTTCATGCGTTCCGCGCTGCGTTCCCAAGAGAGGCCCATCGCGAGCAGGAACGACAGCTCGATGCTGGGGAACGCGTCGTGCGCCACGCCGAACCCGCAGGAGACGAAGGCCGAGACCGGCACCCGCGCGTCGTCGGCGGTGGCGGCGAGCGCCTCGCGGACCGCGGTCCCGAACACGACGGGCGACTGGCGGTGGAGGAAGTTCTCGTTGCTGGACCCTTCGCCGACGCCGAGCACCTCGGTCACCGGCGCCACCCGGTACCGCTTGGCGCGGGCGCTGGCCACCGCCTGCGCCAGCTCCTCGTCCGAGGTGATGATCGTCGCGGCAGCGCCGCAGCACGGCGCCGCGATGTCCGAGGCGTGGAAGTAGGGCGTCCGCGGCAGCTCGCGGCGGAACGGCTTTCCCGCCTGGATGCCGGCCGGATACTGCGCGCCCGCCTGGAACTTCCGCGCCGCCACCCGCGTGAGGAAGTCCGACACTTCCTCGCGCGAGAGGCCGAGGTTGCGCCTGAAGGCGTCCATGAGGAGGTCGCCGATCGCGAGCATGTCGAGCCCGCGGCGCTGGTCGTCCTCGCCCAGCACGGTGCGGATCTGGTACTGCGACGCGTACCCCGACGGGATGATCTGGCCGGCCACCACCAGGATGGTCGCAGGCTGCTCGGCGGTGCGGGCGGCGCGGACGGCCTGGGCGAACGCCCACGCGCCGCTGTCCGAGGTGCCCACCACGTACTGGGCCACGACGCGAGGGGAGAGGGCCAGCGAGGCGCGCAGCGCCTGCGGCACCAGGCCGATGTTCATCCGCTCGTTGGGATCGAGACCCGGCATGGAGGTGACGTAGATGTCGGTGATGGAGTCGCGCGCCCGCGCGTAGTCGCCGCCGGTGAGCTGCCAGAGCGAGGTGAGCGCCCGGTGGGCCGCGGAGGCGTACAGGTCGTTCAAGCCGATGGGCGAGTCCAGGTCGAACTCGCGCTTCCAGTCCTCCGGCTTGGTGCGGCCGTCCTCGCTGCGGTTGGGATAGCGGAAGAAAAGCCGCGTGACCTCTTCCCGGCTCAGCTCCGGGTGCGGCTCGGCCAGGAAGGCGCGCCCCCGCCGCGACGGGGGCAGGTGGCGGGGGTTGGCGCTGTACTCCCCGGCGATGACGAAGACCCGTCGGCGCATCGGGCCCCCGTAAACCACGCTTGGCGCCCGAGAGGAAGCGTTTGTGCTTGCATCCTTACCGCCGGAGCGGCATCGAATGCCGCTGCATCCTGCATCCGGAGCCTGCCCAGCATGTGGATCGTTCGCCTCGCCCTGAGACGTCCGTACACGATCGCGGTGCTCTGCTCGCTCATTGCCATCTTCGGGCTGCTCTCCACCAGCCGGATGAAGACCGACATCCTGCCGGCCATCGACATCCCCGTCGTCATCGTGGTCTGGAACTACCCGGGGCTGTCCGCGGAGGACATGGAACGGCGCGTCGTGTTCATCAGCGAGCGCGCCATGTCGACCACGGTGAGCGGCATCCAGCGCATCGACTCGCAGTCGATGAGCAGCATCGGAATCCTCAAGGTGTATTTCGAGCCGGGCAGCGACATCGGCGGGGCCATCGCGCAGATCGTCGCGGTGTCGCTGACGGCCAGCCGGATCATGCCGCCCGGAATCACGCCGCCCAGCATCATCCGCTACAACGCGAGCAACGTCCCGGTCGCGCAGCTCACCATCTCCAGCAAGTCGCTCAGCGAGCAGGAGCTCTACGACTACGGGGTCAACTTCATCCGGTTGCGCCTGTTCACCATCCCCGGCCTGTCCACCCCGGCCCCGTTCGGCGGCAAGTCCCGCCAGATCATGGTGGACATCGATCCGGCCCGGGTGGCTTCCAAGGGTCTTTCGCCCAACGACGTGGTCCAGGCGGTGCTTGCCAGCAACGTCCTGGTGCCGGCGGGTTCGGCGCAGATCGGCGGGACCGAGTACGACGTGAAGCTCAACTCCAGCCCCGACTCGGTGGAGGCGTTCACCGACCTGCCGGTCAAGGCGATGGACGGCGCGACCATCACGCTGGGCGACGTAGCGAGCGTGCGCGACGGGTACGCGGTCCAGAGCAACATGGTGCGGATCGACGGGCGCCGCGCCACCTACCTGGCGATCTTGAAGAAGGCCGACGCGAGCACGCTCGCGGTGGTGGAGGGCACCCGCGAGCAACTGCCCATCATCAAGGCCGCCGCGCCGGAGGGCATGGAGCTGAAGATCGACTTCGACCAGTCGGTCTTCGTGCGCGCCGCCGTGCAGAACGTGCTGCACGAAGCGGTCATCGCCTCGATCCTGGTCTCGCTGATGATCCTGTTCTTCCTGGGGAGCTGGCGGGGCGCGGTGCTGGTCGGCACCAGCATCCCCCTGGCCATCCTGGTGGGCCTCGTTGGCCTGTTCCTCGGTGGGCAGACGTTGAATCTGATGACCCTGGGCGGCCTGGCGCTCGCCATCGGCATGCTGGTCGACGACGCCACCGTCGAGGTGGAGAACATCCACCGCAACCGCCACATGGGAAAGCCGCTGACCGTCGCCATCCTCGATGGCGCGCGGCAGATCGCGGTGCCCGCGCTGGCCGCCACCCTGACCATCTGCGTGGTGTTCTTCCCGGTGGTGCTCTTGGAGGGCCCCGCCCGTTTCCTCTTCACTCCGCTGGCGCTCGGCGTCGTGATCTCGATGCTCGCGTCGTACTTGCTGTCGCGGACCCTGGTGCCGACGCTGGCGCGCATCCTGCTCGAGAAGGAAGACCTGGAGCAGAAGGGGCCCGGGTTCGGCGCCCGCTTCAACCGCTGGCGCGACGCGGGGTTCGACCGGTTCCGGGAAGCGTACGGCCGGATGCTGTCCACCGTGCTCGCCCACCGCGGGATGGTGCTGGGCGCCGCCGGGGTCGTGCTTCTCTGTTCGGTGGCGTTGCCGTTCGTGGTCGGGCTGGACTTCTTCCCCAGCGTGGACGCCGGCCAGATGCGCCTCCACTACCGCGCTCCCATCGGTACGCGCATCGAGGAGACCGAACGGCTCGTGGCGCGCCTCGAGCAACGCATCCGCGAGATCGTCCCGCCCGACGAGCTGCAGACCATCAACTCGATGATCGGCGTTCCCATCTCCTTCAACCTGGCGTTCGTGCAGACGGACAACGTCGGCAGCCAGGACGCGGACGTGCTCATCGCGCTCAAGCCACGGCACCGGCCGACCGAGGAATACATGGATCGGATCCGGCGCGATCTGCCCGACGAGTTCCCCGGGTCGAACCTGTACTTCCAGCCCGCCGACATCGTCAGCCAGGTCTTGAACTTCGGACTCTCGGCGCCGATCGACGTCCAGATCGAGGGACCCGACGTCGAGCAGAGCTTCGGGGTGGCGCGCGAGCTGGCGAACCGCATCCGGCGCATCCCCGGCGCGGCCGACGTCCGCATCCCGCAGGTGCTCGCGCACCCCGCGCTCGCGCTCGACGTGGACCGCGCGCGGGCGGCGCAGATCGGCGTCACCCAGCGCGACGTGGCGAACAACCTGCTGGTCTCGCTCAGCTCCAGCTCG
>DATFUN010000263.1:0-19569 GCA_035260805.1 Myxococcales bacterium
GGAAGATCTCCACCGTATCGCCCTTCACCCGGAACGTGCCGCGGGAGAAGTCGGTGTCATTGCGCTCGTACTGGATCTCGACCAGGTCTCGGAGCAGCTTGTGGCGCGGGTACTCCCTGCCGGCTTCCAGGCTGACCTTCAGCTCGTAGTACGCCTCGGCGGTGCCCAGGCCGTAAATGCAGGAGACCGAGGCGACGATGAGCACGTCGTTGCGCGTGAGCAGCGAGTGGGTCGCCGCGTGGCGCATGCGGTCGATCTCGTCGTTGATGGACGAGTCCTTCTCGATGTACGTGTCGGTCGTCGGAACGTACGCCTCGGGCTGGTAGTAGTCGTAGTAGCTGACGAAGAACCCGACCGCGTTCTGCGGGAACAACTCCCTGAACTCGCCGTAGAGCTGCCCGGCCAGGGTCTTGTTGTGCGCGATGACCAAGGTGGGCCGCTGCACTTGCTGCACCAGGTTGGCCACGCTGAAGGTCTTGCCGCTGCCGGTCACCCCGAGGAGCGTCTGGTGGCGGTCGCCGCGGCGCACCCCCGCGACGAGCTCCCCGATGGCCCGGGGCTGGTCGCCCTGCGGCTTGTAGTCGCTGACCAGCTTGAAAGGCATGGCCGGCAAGTGTAACAGGCGCGCTCGGATACCGCCCCCCGCCGAGGTCCCAATGCGCCAGACGATCGCCTGCACTCTCGCCGCCCTGCTCGCCTCCTGCGCCGCGGAGGCGCAAACCTCGCGGCCCGTGCCGCGCGAGCAGCCCGCGGCGCCGCCCGCCGCGCGGTCCGATGCTCCGGTGATGGGCGAGGCCCAGGCGCGCCCGGGGCTGCCCGTCGTCCGGCTGATCGCGACGGGCGGCACCATCGCGATGAAGATCGATCCGGTGAAGAAGGCGCCGGTGCCCGCCATCTCCGGCGAGGATCTGGTGGCCACCGTCCCGGAGATCGCGCAGGTGGCGCACGTGGAGGTGGAGAACCTCTCGAACGTGCCCAGCGACTACATGGACCCGGACCGCTGGGTCCAGCTACAGAAGTCCGTCGCGCAAGCGCTGGCACGGCCTGAAGTGGCCGGGGTGGTCGTCTCGCACGGCACCGACACGCTGGAGGAGACGGCCTGGTTCCTCGACCTGACCGTCGATTCGCAGAAGCCGATCGTGCTCATCGGCGCGCAGCGCAACGCCAGCGAGCGCGACTTCGACGGTCCGCGGAACCTGCTCAACGCCGCGCGCATCTGCGTCGACCAGGGCGCGCGCGGCAAGGGATCGATGATCGCCCTCAACAACAACATCAACGCCGCCCGCGACGCGGTGAAGACGCACACCTCGGACGTGGACACCTTCAAGTCGGGCGACCTGGGATTCCTCGGCTATGCCGACTACGACCGCGTGGTCTGGTACCGGGCGCCGGCCCGGCGACAGCACGTAGCGCTCCGGCCGCTCGGCGAAGGTCAGCACCTCCCGCGCGTCGACATCGTGCCGATGTACGGCGGCGCCGACGGCACCTTCGTGCGCGCCGCGATGGCCGCCGGCGCAAAGGGGCTCGTCATCCAGGCGCTCGGCTGGGGCAACATGAACGTCCCGATGTTTCAGGCAGTGAAGGAAGCCATCGGCAAGGGCATCCCGGTGGTGATCAGCACCCGCGTGTGGACCGGCCGCGTCCTGCCCAATTACGGCTTCGAGGGAGGCGGCAAGACGCTCCAGCAGGCCGGCGCGGTCTTCGCCGACAATCTCTCCCCTCAGAAGGCCCGCATCCTCCTCATGCTCGCCTTGCAGACCAGTGCGGATCCAAAGCAACTCCAGCAGATTTTCGACCGCTGAGCTCTCAGAGCAGGACGCGCCAGTCGGTGCCCGATGCCGAGTCGCGCAGCTCCACGCCGCGCTTGCCGACCTCGGCGCGGATGGCGTCGGCCTGGGCGAAGTCCTTCGACTTGCGGGCCGCGACGCGGGCGGCGATGCGCTCCTCGACCCATGCTGGATCGATGTTCTTGCGCCGAGCCGCGAGCTGGCGGCGTGAACGGACCGCTTCCTCGGGCCCGCGCAGCGAGAGCCCGAGCACCTGCGACAGCTCGCGCGCGGTCCGCAGCAGCGCGGCCACCTCCGAAGGCGGCGCCTTGGCGTCGATGCGCGCGTTGAGGCGCGCGTACAGGTGCTCCACCCTCGCGAGCGCATCGGCGGTGTTGAAATCGTCCTCCATCGCCCCGCGGAATTCCGCCACCGGCTCCGCTAGCGGCTCCGCCTCGCCCGCGAACTTCTTCTGCGCGAGGTACGCGGCGGCCTTCGCCAGCGACTCGTAGAAGTACTCGACGCGCCGATCGGCGTCCGCCAGCGCGGGTTCGCTGAAGTTGATCGGGTGCCGGTAGTGTGTCGAGAGCAGGAAGGCGCGCAGCGACTCGCCGTCCCAGTGCTGGAGCAGGTCGCGGATGGTGCGGAAGTTCCCCAGCGACTTGCTCATCTTCTCCGCGTCGATGGTCACGAACCCGTTGTGCAGCCAGAAATGCGCCAGCGGCTGCCCGGAGGCGGCCTCGCTCTGCGCGATCTCGTTCTCGTGGTGCGGAAAGACCAGGTCCTTTCCCCCGCCGTGCACGTCGAAGGTGGTGCCCAGGTACTTCTGCGACATCGCCGAGCACTCGATGTGCCACCCGGGCCGGCCCGGCCCCCACGGGCTCTCCCACGTCACGCTGGCCGGCTCGCCCGGCTTGGCCGCTTTCCACAATGCGAAGTCCAGTGGATCCCGCTTCCGCTCGCCCGGCTCGACCCGCGCACCCGCGAGCAGATCGTCCAGGTTCCGCTTGGACAGCTTCCCGTACGGCGGATAGGAGCGGACCGAGAAATAGACGTCGCCCCCGGAGGCGTAGGCGTTGCCGCGCTCGATGAGCTGCGCGATGAGCTTCTGCATCTCCGGCACGTGGTCCGTCGCGCGCGGCTCCACGTCGGCGGGCAGCACCGAGAGCGCCTGGAAGTCCTCGCGGCACGCGGCGATGTAGGCCTCGGCCAGCTGCCTGGGGTCCTGCCCCCGCTCCGCCGCGCGGCGGATGATCTTGTCGTCCACGTCGGTCCAATTGCGGACGTAGGTCACCTTCCAGCCGGCCCAGCGCAGGAACCGGACCGCCGCGTCGAACGCCACCAGGAAACGGGCGTGTCCGACGTGCGAGACGTCGTAGACGGTGATGCCGCAGACGTAGATACCGACCCGCCCGGGGGTCACCGGGACGAGCTCGTCCTTGCGGTCGGTCAGGGTGTTCCACACCCGCTGCGGCATGAGAAAGCCTCAAAGCCGACGGGCGCGAGCACGTCAACCGTGCCCGCGCCCGCCGCGAAACTGTTCAGGAACTGGTCAGCAGTTGAAGATCTGCTTCAGATCCGTCTCGATCTGGTCCTCGTTGACGCCCTTCGCCAGCGACAGCTCCTTGATGAGGAGGTTGCGCGCGGTGTCGAGCATCTTCCGCTCACCGAAAGAGAGGTCCTTGTCGAACTTGAGCAGGTAGAGGTCGCGCAGCACTTCCGCGATCTCGAATACGGAGCCCGTCTTGATCTTCTCCATGTACTCGCGATACCGGCGGTTCCAGGTGGCCGAATCGACGGAGATATCCTTCTGCTTCAAAATCCCGTATACCTTGACGACAGCTTTCTCATCGATCAAGTTCCGCAGGCCGACCGAGCCGACCTTGTTGATGGGGATCAGGATTTTCATCCCGTTTTCCATGATCTTGAGCACGTAGAAGGACTGCCGCTGACCGGCGATGTCCTTGTGCTCGATCCCCATCACCTCCCCGACTCCCTGACCCGGATACACGGCTTTGTCGCCGATCTTGAACGTCTGCATATGAGTTCTTGTATCACGGCTTTGCCCCTTGCGTCAAGCTCGCGGCTTGACTCGCTGTCGGAGCGAGGTGTAGGGTTACCGACTCGCGGTCGGCATGTAGGCGTCGTCCTACATGAGGGGTTGTTGGGCGGGGGGACGGGCGATGGGGCGGCCGCTTCTCGCGGCATCCGCGGTGTTCGCCGCGGCCGCATATCTCGGACTCGGTCGGGACTTCGGGCTGGTCGTCGCGCTGGCCTGCTGCGCCGCAGCTGCGGGCAGCCTGGCCGCGCTGCGCTGGCGGCCCGCGGCGGCATTGGGCGTGTGTGCGGCGCTGGGGTTCCTCCGCGGGGGCGCCGTCGGCCCGCCGGCGCGAGACGCGGCGCTCGATGCGGCGCTGATCGATCCCACGCTGGATCGGGGCGGACGCGAGCCCGTGCGGGTGGAAGGCACGGTGCTCGAGGCGGAGCCGCGGCCGCGCGGCCTCTCCGTCGTGCTCCGCATCGAACGTCTGGAACCCCGCCCCGCGGACCCGTTGCACGAGCCATCGGAGCCGCCGCGCGCGCTCATCCTGGTCGAGCGCGGCGCGGCGATCGGCCGCGGCGCTCGCATCGGCCTGTTCGCCCGGCTCCGCGAGCCGCCGCGGGCGCTCAATCCCGGTGAGCAGGACCGCCGGCGCGACCTCGCGCTCCGGCGGATCGCCTACCTGGGATCGGCCGGCTCCGCCGAGGTACTCGACCCGGCGCCGCGCGCCTGGCAGTTGCTGGCCGAAGTGCGGGCGCGATTCGCCAGGCGCTGCGCGGAGGTGTGCACCACGCCGGCACGGGCCGGGCTGGTCGCGGCCCTCGGGGCGGGAGATCGGTCGCTGATTCCGCCCGAGGTCGAGGAGGATCTCGCCGCCAGCGGCCTGGTCCACCTCCTGGCCAGCTCCGGGCTGCACCTCGCCGTCGTCGCCCTGCTCGTCCGCTCGCTCGCCAAACGTCTCTGGCTGCGCGGACCTTGGGCCGGCCGCGCGCGCGCCGCCGCCGTCGCATCGCTCTGCGCGGCGCCAGCCATCGCGGCGGAGGTGTTCCTGCTCGGGGCGCCCTGGCCCGCGGTGCGGGCAGGGGTCGGCGCAGGGCTCGCGCTCGCGGCAGACCTGTGCGGGCGCCGCGCCGACGGGCTCACCACGCTCTTCGTGGCCGCGGCTGCCTGCGCCTTGCTCGACCCGGCCGCGACGCATGACCTGGCGCTGCAGCTCTCGGTGGCAGGGGTCGCCGGAATGCTCGTGCTGGCCGACCCGCTGCGCGATTTCTTCCCTCGCCCGCTGCCGCGGCTGCCCGGGTCCGGCCGCCTTCCGGAGATCGCCGGGCGTATCGCCGAGCACGCGGTGCGCCTTTCGTGCGCCACGGCGGCCGCCACGCTCTGCACCGGCCCGTTGATCGCCGCCGCCTTCCACCGCGTCTCGCTGGCCACCGTGGCCGCGAACACCATCGGGCTCGCCCCCGGGTTGCTCGCCATCCCCATCGCGTCTCTCGCCGTTCCGGTGGACGCGCTCGTACGGCCCGCCGCGCTGCCTCTGTTCTGGGCGGCGGATAATCTCGCCGGGCTGACGCTGCTCGCGGCGCGCGGCTTCGCTGCGCTGCCCTACGCGCGCATCGTCGTCGCAGCTCCGGCGCCGTGGACCGCGGTGCTGTGGTGGGCCGCCGCGCTGCTCCTTTCGGGATGGCCTGCTCCGCTCGCGGCGGGTTCCCGGCCGCGACGGCCGGCGCCTCGCACCCGGATGCGCCGCGCTCTGCTCCCGGCGCTTGCCCTGCTCTGCACCGGGTTCGTCCACGCCGCCTCGGCGCGGCTGTCCAGCGCGCTTCGGGTCACCTTTCTCGCGGTGGGCCAGGGCGACGCCGCCATCGTGCAACTCCCCGGCGGGCGCGCCCTCCTCGTCGACGGCGGGGGCGATCTGCGCGGCCTGGCTCCTCCAGGAATGGACGTCGGTTCGCGGATCGTGCTGCCCGCGTTGGCGGAGCTAGGAGTGTCGCGCCTGGACACAGTCGTGCTCACCCATCCGCATCCCGATCACGCAGGCGGGCTGTTCGCCGTGCTCGACCAGATGCCAGTAGGCGAAGTGTGGATCACCGGCGAAGCCGGACCGGGCCGGCTCGGCGACCTGCTGCGACAACGGGCGCAGGCGCGTGGCGTTCCGGTGCGCGAGCCCGCGCCCGGAGCGATCGAGATGGGTAGCGTCCGCATCGAGATCCTCCGGTCGGGCTGGCACCCGGCGCGCTCCACCAACGACAACTCGCTGGTCGTGCGGCTCGTGCACGGCGAGGTAGCCATCCTCCTCGCGGGCGACGTCGAGGCGCTCGCGGAAGCCGAGCTGGCGCAGTCCGGCCGCGACCTGCACGCGCAGGTGCTCAAGGCGGGGCACCACGGCAGCCGCACAAGCTCGACCGACGCATTCCTCCGCGCCGTCCACCCCGCGCACGTGATCTTCTCGGTCGGCGCCCACAACGGGTTCGGCTTCCCGCATCTCGACGTCGTCGATCGCGTCCGATTCCTCGGAGCGGCGATTTGGCGAACCGATCGAGGAGCAGTGACCGCGATCAGCGACGGGCAGCAGGTGGTGCTCCAGCAAACCTTGCCGGAGTAGGTCAGTCGTCGAACCGAAGCGTCGCGAAGCGGTCCAGGGCGTGGAAGTCGCCGACCATCGGTGGCGAGTACGCCTGGCCTTCTCCGGGCTGGCCGCGCCCCTGGCGCAGCCGGTAGAGGTTGAACCGCCAGCGGTCCCCGCGTCGCGGTCGCGGGTGCGGCATGCCGGTGAGCGTCGCGAACGGAATCGCCAGCTCCGCCGTCCAGCCGCGGTCCACGTCGCGCGAGTCGTTCAAGGTGCCGTCCAGGTGGACCGCGTGGCGGGCGCGGGAGGACCAGGAGAGGTCCATGCCCTGCCTCCGCCCGGTGAACGACGCGTCGAACAGCGCATTGGACGGCGCCAGCTCGATCTCGTCGTACCGCCGCAGATCGCCGCTCGGGTTGAGGAAGATCTCCACCACGTTCGAGGTGTAGAGCGGCTCGTCGTCCCTGGAGAACGGCGTCGAGATGTCGGGATCCTCGGCCTGGAACGCCACGTACAGGTTGTCGTCGTCCCAGAGCAGGCGCGCGACCGTCCGGGCGCTGCAAGGCTGACCGTCCAGGGAGCGCACGAACGGACCTGCGCGCTCGGCCCGATCCCACGCCGCCTCGGCGAGCACGCCGTCGATGGCGATCGGCGCGTCGGTGCGATGGACGACGTACTCCCCCGTCCGCCTGGTGCAGGCGACGCCCAGGGCGAGCAGCCCGACTGCGACGCGCGGGACGTTCAGACGAGGCCAGCCCGCCGGACGATCAGGTGGCACAGCCGCTCGTGCCCGCTGAGCAAGCTAGAGAATTGCAGGGGGCCCATCCTCGTGCGTACGGCGTAGCTGGTGCCGAGCAGGGTCGGCAGCACGTCGACGCGCAGGATGTCGTCGAACGAGAAGTGCCGTACCGCCGCGAACGTGCGCACGGTAAGCCCGGCGTCGCTCACCGTGTACGCGAGCCGCCCGTAGAACATCGAGCAGCAGGTGAAGAGCGCGATGAAGAAGGCGGCGGAGAGATATGCCGAGTTCGTCGCGCCACGCAGCCCGAGCAGCGCGACGAACACGCCGATCCAGAGGGTATCCGCGGCGAGCACCACCGTGCGGAGGACGACGCGGGGGCGGAAGGTCTCGGGTGCCAGCGCTTCTCGACCTCTGGGAAGCTGCACCATGTCAAGAGCATAGCGACGCGGATCGACGCGAGCAATTCCGCGCTCGAGCGCTGCTACCATGGGAGCATGCCCGAGGTTTCGCAGGCGCTCGCCTCCCCGGCGGCCTGGGAGGAGCCCGACCGCGCCGCGAAGCTCGCGCCGCGGTTGCCGGAAGAGACCGGCCTCGCCCCGCGCGAGGCGACCGAGCTGCTGCGCCTTTGCGAGGTGAGCGCCGATCCCGACGGCGCGCTCGCGGGAGCCGTGCGGGCGCTGAGCGCGCGGCGCGCGCGGCTCGGCCGACCCGCGGCCGGCGCGGCGCTACGGCCGCTCGTCACCCTCTGCGCCGCCTCCCGGTACCTCGCGGCGCATCTGGCCGCGCGGCCGCGGCTGATCGACCTGCTGCCGCTCCTCGCAGGCCGCCCGCGCACCGCGCAGGAGGCCTTGGCGGCGGCGCTGCGCCACGCAAAGGCGCCCGACGCGGAAACGCTCGCGCGCAGGCTTCGCCGCCACAAGCTGGTCGAGGTGCTCCGCATCGCCTTGCGCGACCTCGGCGGCCACGCCTCCCTTCCCGAGTCGGCGCGCGAGCTGTCCTGGCTGGCCGCGTCGGTCCTCGAGGCGGCGGTGCGGTTCCACTACCAACGCCTGTGCGCGCAGCACGGCCCGCCCGAAGGGCGCACCGCGCCCGGTCCTTCCGGTTTCTGCGTCCTGGGGATGGGCAAGCTGGGCGGCACCGAGCTGAACTTCTCGAGCGACGTGGACCTCCTCTACGTCTACGACCTCGACGGCCGCACGCAGGGCCCGCAGGCGATCGATCACTTCGCCTTCTACGCGCGGCTGGCCGAAGAGGTGACGCGCGCGATCGGGGCGACCCCGTTCGTCTTCCGCGTCGACCTGGACCTCCGCCCGGAGGGCCGCAGCGGGCCGATCGTCAACTCGCTGCGGGCGCTCGAGCTCTACTACGAGGCGCAGGGCGCGCCCTGGGAGCGCTTCGCGCTGCTCAAGGCGCTGCCGATCGCCGGAGACCTGGCGGTCGGCGAGGACGGACTGCGCCGGCTGGCTCCGTTCGTCTGGCGCAAGTACCTCGACCTGGGGGCCGTGGAGGAGATGCGCGCCCTCAAGGCGCGGGCGGAGCGCGAAGCCGGCCGGCGCGGGAAACAGGACCTGAAGCTCGGCCCGGGCGGCATCCGCGAGGTGGAGTTCTTCGCGCAAGCGCTGCAGCTCTTGCACGGGGGCAAGGACAAGAACCTCCGCGCGCGCGGCACCCTCCCGGCGCTCGAACGGCTGCTGTTCGCGGGGCTGATCTCCAGCCGGGACCGCGACGAGCTGGCCGAGGCGTACGTGTTCTTGCGCCGCCTCGAGCACCGCCTGCAGATGGTCGCGGAGCGCCAGACGCATGCGCTGCCGGACGATCCGGCGGAGCGCGCCCGGCTCGCGCGCCGGGCCGGCTATCCGGGCCCTCGCGAAGAGGCAGCGCGCGCTCTCGACCACGACCTCCAGCTCCACCGCGGGCGGGTAGAGGCGCGCTTCCGCGACCTGCTCCGCGTCGCCGGCGGTGGCGCGCCGGATGCGGATCCGAACGCGGTCCTCGCGGCTGACCCGCAGGCGGAGCCCGGGGAACGTCTCCAGGCGCTGAGCGCGCTCGGGTTCCTCGACCCGGAGGCGTCCGCGGCCGAGCTTTCGCGCCTGGCCCGGCGGCGCGAGACGCCGTTCTCGCCGGCGGCCCCGCCGGACCTCCAGGAGGCAGCGCCCCTCTTGCTGCAGGAAGCCGCAGCCGCGCCCGACCCGGACCAGGCGCTGCGCCATCTCGCCGATCTGTTCGGCCAGCTCTCCAATCCCCGCGCCACCTCCGAGCTGCTCCTCGGATCGCCGCGGACGGCGCGGCTGCTCCTCTCCCTGTTCGGCTCGAGCGACTTCCTCAGCCGTTCCCTGCTCCGCCATCCCGAGCTCATCGACCAGCTCGTCCACCGCGGATCGGCTCCGCTGGTCCGCGCGCCGGAAGAGCTGCACGCCGAGCTGCGCGGGCGCCTGACCGGCGACACCGAGCACGATCTCACCGAGCTGCGGCGCTTCCGCTTGGAAGAGCTTCTCCGCATCGGCGTGCACGACGTGGCCGGGGCGCTGGACGCCGATCTCTTGCCGCAGCAGCTGTCCGACGTGGCGGAGGCGTGCGTGGCCGCCTGCCTGGATCTGGCCACCGCCGAGGTGCAGCGACGCGACGGCGTGCCGCGCCACCCGGACGGCTCGCCGGCGAGCCTGACGGTGATCGGCCTCGGGAAGCTGGGCGGCCGCGAGCTGGGCTATCACTCCGATCTCGACCTGCTCTTCCTCTACAGCGGCCCCGGCGAGACGGACGGCGCGCGACGCGCGTCCAACCACGAGCATTTCGCCCGGGTCGCGCAGAGGCTGATCAGCCACCTCACCTTGCAGCTGCGCGAGGGCAGCCTCTACCGGATCGACACGCGGCTGCGGCCGAGCGGAAGCGCGGGGCCGCTGGTCGTCTCCTTCGACGCGCTGGCCACCTACCACGCGCGCGAGGCGCGGCTGTGGGAGCGGCAGGCGCTCTTGCGCGCCCGCGCGGTCGCCGGGGATCGGGCGCTGTTCGAGCGCGCCTCGCGCGAGGTGCTCGAGCCGAGCCTGTTCCGCAAGCTCGACGCCAAGGAGGCCTCGCGCGAGCTGCTCGCCATGCGCGAGCGCATGGAGCGCGAGATTGCCGACGAATCCTTCGCCCGCTACAATTCCAAGCTCGGACGCGGAGGCCTCGTCGACGTGGAGTTCGCGGTGCAGTTCCTCCAGCTCGTCCACGGATCCTCCCATCCCTCGGTGCGCACCTCTTCCACCACCGCCGCGCTGGCGGAGCTGCGCCGCACCGGGCTGCTCGCCGAGCAAGCCGCCGGTCCGCTCGCGCGGGGCCATCGTTTCCTCCGCCGCGTGGAGAGCCGGCTGCGCATCGTGCGCGATCGCGCCATCAGCCATCTCCCGACCAGCGGCCGGGAGCTGCTCCTGCTCGCCCGCCGGCTGGGCTACAGCGGGCCGCGCGCCGGCGAAGAGCTGCTCGCCGACTACGAGCGCGAGACGCAGTCGGTGCGCGCGGCGTTCCTCCGCGTGCTGGAGGCCGCCTAGGATGCGCGCCTCCCCGGTTCCATGACGCTCCTCGCCGAGCGCTTCGAGGAGGTCCGGCCTCTGCTGGAGATGGAGGTGCAGCTCGCCCGGGCCGCGCTTTCGGCGCGAGGGCGGCTGCACCCGGAGGACGAGGGCGCCCTCCGCTATGCGCTGTCCCTGGCGCGCTGCTGGCACGTGCGCGCTCCGGACGGCCGGGACGTGGCCGTGTCTGCGTTCGTGCGGCCGCTGCGCGAGCGCCTGCAGCACCTGCTCTGGCCGCTGCTCGATCCCGGGCGCGAGCAGCTCGCCGCGCCCCACGAGCTGCTTCCCGCCGCGCGCGAAGCTGCCGGCGCCGCGCGAGACACGCGCGACGACCTCGCGCGGCGCCTGTCGCACCGGCTGCCGGCGGAATCGCTGGATCGGGAGGTCCGCGAACGCCACCTCGTCCTGGTCTGCGGCGGGGGCGGCGGAACGGGGTACGTCCACCTCGCCGCGTTCGCGCTCCTGGAGGCGGCCGGACTGCAGCCCGCGCTGATCGCGGGCAGCTCGATGGGCGCCATCCTCGGTCTCTTCCGCGCGCGGGAGAAGCGGTTCGACCTGGCGCGGATCCCCGAGATCCTGGCGGACCTCACCTACCGGAAGATCTTCCGCATCGTCCCGCAGCCCAGCGTGTACGGCTTGCCGGGCCCGCTGCGCCTCCATCTGCGCGCCGCCATCGGGCACTGGTTCCGGCATCCGGACGGGACCATGCTGCGGATCGCCGAGCTGCCCATCCCGCTCCTGGTGACGGTCACCGGCATCCGCCGCGGCCAGCTGCCTCGCCCGCTCGAGGAGTACGAGTCGCTCCTCCCGGTCACCGACCCCGACCCGGAGCGCTGGGGAGTGCAAGCCCTGCACCGCAACGTGCAGCGGCTCACGCAGGCGATCCAGGAGCTCGCGCGCATCCCGCGGCTGACGCAGAAGCTGGTCTTCGGCGCCTCCGAAGAGACGCGGCAGGCGGACGCCATCGACGCCGCCGGGTTCTCGGCCTCGGTGCCCGGCGTCATCCACTACGACGTGCTCCGCGACGACGCCCGGATGAAGGAGCTGCTCGACACGCTGATGCGCCGGCACAACCTCCTGCGGCTGTGCGACGGCGGCGTCTCCGACAACGTTCCGGTGCGCTCCGCCTGGCAGCACATCCAACGCGCGGGGCTTCCGGGAACCGGCAGCCGCAATACAGTGGTCCTCGCGCTGGACAGCTTCGCTCCGCGCCTGCTCACCCCGCTGTGGTACCCGCTGCAGAGCATCGCCGCGCCCTCGGTGGTCCGGAACCGCCCGTACGCGCACGTCTACAAGGCCTTCCGGAAGACGCTCTCGCCGCTGGCGCTCCTGCCCTCGCAGCGATCCCTACAAGGTGTGGTGGACACCGCGAAGGACGAACTGCTCAGCGAGGTGCCGATCCTCCAGCGGCTGCTCGCTCCCATTCCGGCGATGTGCTAAGAGCGCGCGTCCGGGCGGAGGCATACCGTGGTCGCGAAGAAGGTCGAGAAGATCCGGGGGGTGGATTTCATCTGGATGGACGGACAGCTCGTGCCCTGGGCCGACGCCAAGGTCCACGTCCTGACGCATTCGCTGCACTACGGCGTTGCCGTCTTCGAAGGGATCCGCTGCTACCCGCAGCCCGACGGCCGCGGCGGCATCTTCCGGTTGCGCGAGCACATCCGCCGGCTGTTCGAGTCGGCGCACATCTGCCTGATGGAGATGCCGTACTCCAAGGAGCAGGTCATCGAGGCGTGCAAGGAGATCTTGCGCGGGAACAAGCTCAACGAGGCGTACCTGCGGCCCATCGCGTACCACTCGGACGGGCTGATGGGCGTGGGTGCGGTCAACCCGGTGAAGCTGACCGTGGCCGCCTGGTACTGGGGCGCCTACCTGGGGGACGAAGGATTGAAGAAGGGCATCCGCGTGAAGATCAGCTCGTACACGCGCATGCACATGAACTCGGACCCCACCCGCGCGAAGGTGACCGGGCACTACCTGAACAGCGTGCTCGCCAAGCGCGAAGCGCTGGTGGCCGGTTACGACGAGGCCATCCTCCTCGACCAGCAGGGGTACGTCGCCGAGGCCACCGGGGAGAACGTGTTCGTGGTGCGGGACGGCGTCTTGTACACGCCGCCCGTCGCCGGCGGGATCCTCGAAGGGATCACGCGCGAGAGCATCCTGCGCATCGCCAAGGACAAGGGGATCCCGGTCGAGGAGCGGAGGTTCTCCCGCGACTACCTCTACTGCGCCGACGAGGCATTCATGTGCGGCACCGCGGCGGAGATCACGCCTGTCCGCGAAGTTGACGACCGCCGCATCGGCATCGGCGAGATGGGCCCGCTCACCAAGGAGATCCAGGCGACGTTCTTCCGCGCTGTCCGCGGCCTGGAGCCCCGCTACATCGAGTGGCTCACGCCCGTGTAGCTTCCGCCCGGCCGAGGTCAGGCCGGCGACCGCCTGCGGCACAAGCGCGCGGCGGAATGTCACGTGACCCCCGTAGGTTGCGAGAACCGGACGGCGCGCGGCCGCAGGTGGCCGCGGCTCCGACACGGGAGTCTCGTTTATGACGCAGCGAGCCGTGATTTCCGGACAGTAATGCTGTTGATTGACAGGAGTCGGTTGCCTGCTCGTCTGGAGTTCGTGCAGGCATTTCAAGGGGTTGCAAAAGGAGCAGCGCCGTGAGCCGCACCCGGTACATGGACCTGGACGATCGAACCGAGGACGCTCGGCACCTGATGCGCGAGAGACCGCGCGAAGCCCGCGATTTCATGGAGAAGTACGAGCTATCCTGGGTCTACCACGAGAACGCGCTCGAGGGGATGGTCCTCACCCACGCCGAGCTCCGGCAGGCGTTCGAGCCGACCGGCATCGCCGACAGCTCGATGGTCCACACGTACACCGAGATCCGCAACCAGAAGGCGGCCATCGAGTACGTGAAGCACGAGTCCCGATCGAAGCAGACCCGGTACACGCAGACGCTCGTCAAGAAGCTCTACGAGATCCTCTACCAGGGTCTGCCCAACCGCATGCCGGTCGCGCTGCGTCGCGACATGCCGCTGCACCGCACCTACTTCCACGACATCGTGCAGCCCGTGCAGATCCAGCCGGGGCTCGAGCAGCTCTTCGACTTCATGAACAGCGAGGAGTTCCACCGGCTCCACCCCATCCGCCAGGCGACGCACTCGCACCACCGCTTCATGGAGATCTTCCCCTTCAGCGATCTGTCGGGGAAGGTCGGCCGGATGATGATGAACCTCATCCTCATCCGGCACGGCTACATGCCGGTCATCGTCCACAGCATGGATCGGCAGAAGTACTACGACGGGCTGCGTCTCCCGGCGACCCAGTTCGGGCAGGTGGTCATGGACGCCATGGACAACTCGCTCGACAACGCGTTCCGCTACTTCATCCCCGGCTGGAACGAGATGAAGCGCAAGCGAGCCGCGAGCGAATAGAGGAGGGGACACCATGTTTTCATGGTGTCCCCCATCTGCCCACAGGCCGGATAGACTCCCCATATGCTGCTGGGAGCCCACGAGAGCACCGCCGGTGGCCTGCACGAGGCCTTCGCCCGCGCCCTGGCCGACGGCGCCGAGGCCGTGCAGATCTTCACGAAATCCAGCCGGATGTGGCGGGCCAAGGAGATCACCGCCGCCGACGTCGCGCAGTTCCGGGCCGCGGCCACGCTCCCCGTGTCCGTCCACGCAAGCTATCTGGTGAATCTCGGCGCAGGCCCCGGCGACCTGCGCGAGAAGTCCATCGCCGCCTTCGTCGACGAGCTGCAGCGCTGCGACCTCCTGGGGATCCCGCACCTGGTCGTCCACCCCGGCGCCAACCCCGACAAGCCGCGCGGCCTCGGCAACGTGTCGGAAGCATTGGACCGGGTTTTCGCGGCGCACCGCGGGCCATGCAGGGTGTTGCTGGAGACCGCCGCCGGGCAGGGCTCGGCGCTGGGCAGCCGATTCGAGGAGCTGCGCGAGATGCGCGACCGGTGCAAGAGCCCGGAGCGGGTCGCCATCTGCCTCGACACCTGCCACGTCTTCGCCGCGGGATACGACATCGCCTCGGAGCGCGGTTACGCGACGACCTTCGAACAGTTCGACCGCGTGCTCGGCGTCCGGGAAATCCGGGCCTTCCACCTCAACGACAGCGTGAAACCGCTCGGGTGCCGCGTCGATCGGCACGAGCATGTCTGCGAGGGCGAGATCGGTCCGCTCGCCTTCCGCAACCTGGTGAACGACGAGCGATTCCGCGAGGTTCCTGGATACCTGGAGATCCCGCCCGAGGGGAATCGGGAGTGCCTGCTGCGCCTCAAGAAGCTCCGCGTCACGGCGGCCCCGGCCCGCCGCCTGCCGCGCGTTGCGCGGGCCCCCCGACACCAGTAAGGTGCCCACCTTCATGTCCCCACCCTCGCCGCAGGCCCAGCGGCTCGAGACCGCCCAGACGGACGACCAGTTGCGCTTCCGGCTGCGGAAGCTCCTCTCGGTCGCGCGGTCGCACAAGCGGGCGCTCGTGCTCACGCACGACAACCCGGACCCGGACGCGGTGGCCAGCGCGTGCGGGCTGGCGTTCCTGCTCGAGCACGGCGCGCACGTCCACGCGCAGGCCGCCTACGGCGGCATCATCGGCCGGGCCGAGAACAAGGCGCTGCTCAAGGTCCTGCACCTGCCCATCCAGCCCGTCGGCCGGGTGGAGGCCTCCCAGTTCGACCTGGTCTGCCTGGTCGACACCCAGCCAGAGGTCGGGAACTACTCGCTGGCCGCCCGGTCAGCGCCGGAGCTGGTCATCGACCATCACCCGGCCCGGCCGGCCTCGCTCCTCTCCGCGTTCCATGACGTCGGCGGACCGGCCGGCGCGACCTCGACGCTGGTCACGCAATACCTGCGGGCGGCCCGCCTGGTCCCGGGGCCCACCCTGGCCACGGCGCTCTTCTACGGGATCAAGAGCGATACCCGGGACCTGGGCCGCGAGGTCGAGGGCGCCGACGTGGACTGCTACAACTGGCTGTTCCCCCACGTCGACAAGCAGGCGCTCTCGCGCATCGAGCACCCGCAGGTCCCGGCGCGCTACTTCGCCGCCTACCACACCGCCTACGAGCGCGCGCGGCTGCACGGGAACGGGCAAGCGTGCGTGGTCGACCTGGGAGACGTCTACGTTCCCGAGATCGTGCCGGAAGTCGCGGAGCGGCTGGTCAGCCTGGAGGGGCTGCGCTGGTCGCTCGCCACCGGCGCCTACAAGGGCGAGCTGTACCTTTCGCTGAGACTCAACGACCGGCGGGTCAATGCAGGCAAGGTGGTCCGCGAGGTGTGCAGCGCCTTCGGCGGCAGCGCGGGCGGGCATGGCGCGATGGCCGGAGCGCGCATCCCGCTCGAGGGACGCGCGCAGGAGCACCTCGCCCAGGAACTGGCGGCGGCCTTCCTCAAGGTGTTCCACCTGCGCGCCGGCCCGGGAACGCCTCTCGTTCCCTGAGCCGTGATCTACCTCGACGCCAACGCGACCACCCCGCTCGACCCTGCGGTGATGGCCGCCATGATGCCGGCCCTGGCCGAGGTATTCGCGAACCCCTCCTCGGTCCACAAGCCGGGCCAGGATGCCCGCGCGCTGATGGACCGTGCCCGCGAGCAGTCCGGCGCCGCGCTCGGCTGCGATCCGCGCGAGATCGTCTTCACTTCCGGAGGCACCGAGGCGGACGCCCTGGCGGTGCGCGGCCTGGCCAGGCGGAAGGTGGTCACCACCTCGGTCGAGCACCCTGCCCTGCTCGGCGCCTGCGCGGAGCTGGAGCGGGCCGGAGTCGAGGTGGTCCGGGTTCCGGTGGACCGATCGGGGCGGCTGGACCTCGGGGCCCTCGAAGCGGCGTTGCCCGGCGCGGACCTGTGCTCGGCGATGGCGGCGAACAACGAGACGGGGATCGCGTTCCCGCTGGCGCGAATCGGCGAGCTGTGCCGCCGCCACGGAGTGCCCTTCCACACCGACGCCGTGCAGGCGATCGGGAAGATGCCTCTCTCCATCCGCGAGCTTCCGCTGGATCTGCTGTCGTGCTCGGGGCACAAGATCGGCGGACCGAAGGGCGCCGGGCTCCTGTGGGCGCGGCGCGGGATCCCGCTCGCCCCGGTGCAGGTCGGCGGGCACCAGGAGCGCGGCCGCCGGGCGGGCACCGAGAACGTGGCAGCGATCGTCGGGCTAGGCGAGGCGGTGTCCCGCGCGGTGGCGGCGGTCCCGACCCAGGCCGCGCGGCTTGCCGGCCTGCGAGATCGGCTGGAGGCCGTGGCGAGACAGATCCCGGGAGCCCACGTCGCAGGCGCGGGCTCCGCTCGGGTCTGCAACACGCTGAATGTGGCCTTCGAGGGCTGCGACGGGGAGACGCTGCTCGTCGCCCTCGATCTGGCCGGCGTGGCGGTCTCCACCGGATCGGCGTGCAGCTCCGGCTCGCTGGAGCCGTCCCCGGTGCTGCTGGCGATGGGCTACCCCCCGGCGCTGGCCCGCGGCGCCGTCCGCTTCTCACTCTGGAGCGGCACCACCGCCGCCGACATCGACGCGGTCTCCGCGCTGCTGCCGGACGTCGTCGCCCGGACCCGCGCCCGTCCGGACCGCCGGCCGCGCTGAGCCCTCCCGGGCATCACTGCTTGAACAGGCCGCGCACCACGCTGGCGATGCCGAGGGCCTCGCCGACCATCTCGTCGTGGAACGGCTTCAACGCATCGCTGAACTCAGCCGCCGTCTGGTAGCGCTTCTCCGGGTCGCGGTTGAGCGCCCGGCGGAGGACGTGGGCGAGCCCCGACGGCAGGTCCTTGCGCAGCTCCTCGAGCGGCTGGATCTGTCCGTGCCGGACCGCTTGCTGGAGCTGCTCGGTATTGCTGGCCTGGAACGTGCGCTGGTTGCCGATGATCTCGTAGAGGACCAGCGCCGCGCCCCACAGATCCACCCGCGGCGTCAGCGGTCCGCGGTCGAGCTGCTCCGGGGCGAGGTAGGCGAGCTTGCCCCACAGCGTCTCGCCGCTGTCGCCGCCCATCGAGCGGACCTTGGCGATGCCGAAGTCGCCCAACTTGATCTCGCCCAGCCGCGAGATGAACAGGTTCGACGGCGATACGTCGCAGTGCACGATGTTGAGGTGCAGGCCGGTCGGGCCCCGCGCCTCGTGCGCGTACGCGAGCGCATCGAGGACGCGGCGCACGATGTAGAGCGCGAAGGGGACGGGGAGGAAGATCTTCCGCTCGCGGCAGCGGGCCAGCACCAGGCCCAGGTCCCGTCCGTCGACGTATTCCATCGCCAGGTAGTACATCTCGCCCACCACGCCCGCCTCGAGCACCTCGACGATGTTGGGGTGCTTGAGCAGGCGCGAGACGTCCGCCTCGACGGTGAACAGGTCGACGGCCTCGGGATCGGCGGCGAGCTTCGGGGCGAGCCGCTTGAGCGCGATCACCTGGCCGGCGCGCGCGCCTTCCGCGATGCGCGCCTTGTAGACCTCGGCCATGCCTCCGCGCCCGAGCAGCTGGAGGATCTCGAAGCGGCCGAATCGCGGAGGCGCCTTGGCCACACTCACGGCGCCTGCCTCCGGTCATGCGCGGACCGCACACCCCGCGGCAGCCCCACCTTTGCCATGTGCCGCGGATCGGCCGCCAGCGCGAGCAGCAGGGTGGCGAGCGAGCTGTGCACCGGCCGCGACTGTACCGGAGGGGTGCACGACCGGCAAATGTTCGCGTTGACTTCACCGGGCGCACGCTCCACACTTCTCGGCAGAGGAGGATTTGCGAGGGGAACTCCGCTGAGATTCGTGCCGTTTCTAGGCGGCCACCTTCCCCTGCCTGGATTGCGTGATGGGCGGCCAACCTCGTGCCCGATAGCTGTCCAACGGGGTCCTGTCCGCGCCTGCGGTGTGCAAGCCCCCGGCCGCGAGGCCGACTGGGGAAGCCTGAAGCAGGCCAACCGGGGTCCCACCTGCCATAGCGCAGGGCACCACCGATGCTGCCCACACGGCCGAGGCGGGGGTCTTTTCCGGGAGCGGCGGCGCGCGCTGTCGCTCCCTTCGTTTTTTCGGGTAGGGCGTGACCCTCGAGGAGCGGAAGAAGGCGCTGCGCGACGAGATGCGCCGCCGGCCGCGCGGCACGCCCGAGGCTTCCCGGCAGGCGCAGGAGCGGCTTCTCGCGAGCGGTCTGCTCACAGGCAACGTGGGGCTCTACCGCGCCCTGCCCTCCGAATGCGGCACCGACCTGCTCGCGTCGGCTCTCGGCCAGCGGGCCTGCTTTCCTTGCGTCGTTCCCGGACAGGCCGTGCTGCAGTTCCGGCGCGACGGCGGCGGCGCGTGGTTGCGCGGGCCGCTCGGAGTACTCGAGGCGCAAGGCGAGCTGATCGCGCTCCGCGACATCGACGTGCTGGTCGTCCCGGCTCTCGCGGTCGACCTGCAAGGGCGCAGGCTGGGCCGGGGCCGCGGTCACTACGACGCCACGCTGGCGGCGTTCGCCGGGAAGAGCGCCGCCCTGGTCTTCGAATCTCAGCTTGTGCCCGAGGTCCCGGTGGGCGAGCATGATCGCCGGGTCGACGCCGTCTGCACGGAGGCGCGGCTGGTCCTGGCGAGGAGCGCGCCTTGAAGGTCCTGTTCCTGGGGGACATCGTAGGCAAGCCGGGCCGGGCGGCGGTGCGCCACTTCGTGCCCATCCTTCGCGAGCGGCACCGCCTCGACCTGTGCGTGGGCAACTCGGAGAATTCGGCGGGCGGCGCCGGGATCACGCCGGAAAGCGCGGACGAGCTGCTCGAGGCGGGGCTGGACCTGCTCACCGGCGGCAACCATACTTGGAGCAAGCGCGAGATCCTGCCGTATCTCGATCGGACCGGTTCGCGGCAGCTCCGCCCGGCCAACTACCCGGACGGCGCGCCCGGTCGGGGCCACGCGGTGGTCACCTCGCGCGGCGGGAGCAAGCTTGGGGGGG
>DATFUN010000264.1:0-4003 GCA_035260805.1 Myxococcales bacterium
CCGCCGTGCCCATGCCAGCCGTGGCAGTGTGTTCGAGTGAATACAGAGGGTTGTGCGACCGGGTGCCGCAGGGCTCACCGAGGCCCACCACGACATCGGTGTCAGGGCAGGCGCCCGGTTGTCGCGGTTGCGGCGCGGGCCGCATCGCGCGAGCCGCCGCGCGCACACCGCGCTAATCTGCCGCCCCCATGCAGCTGGGTGTGGTGAACGACAAGGCGCTGTCGGAGCTCGGGTGGCCCACGCTCACCGCGGAGCTCGCGAGAAGGGCGCGCACGCCGATGGGCCGCGACCTGTGCGCCAGTCTGCTGCCCGGAGCCGATCCGGAGATCGCGCACCGCCGGCTCAACCTCGTCGAGGAGTCGAGAGCGCTGCGCCGCCTGGACCGCGAGGTGCCGCTCGCCGACGCGCTCGACCTGCGGCCGGCGCTGGGCCGGGCGGCGCGCGAGGGGACGCTGGAGCCGCAGGAGCTGCTCGCCGTCGCCCGCCTGGTCCGGGCGTCCACCTCCGCGCGGCGATTCTGCCTGGCCATGCAGCAGGTCGCGCCGCTTCATGCGCAGCAAGCGGAGGAGCTGAGCGAGCTGGAGCCGCTCGCCGCCGAGGTGGAGCGCGCGTTCGATTCGTCCGGCAAGCTGCTCGACACCGCCAGCGCCCTCCTCGCCGAGCTGCGCGAGCGCGCCCGTGGTCTGCACCGCGCCATCAAGGAGCGCCTCACGGAGATGCTCGCCGACGAGGATGTGGTGGGCATGCTGCGCGACGCGTACTACTCGGTGCGCGGCGACCGCTACGTGCTGCCCGTGCGGGCCGAGCACAAGTCCCACCTCCCCGGCATCGTCCACAACGCGAGCGGCAGCGGGCAGACGCTGTTCATCGAGCCGCAGGAGATGCTCGAGCTGGGCAACCAGCTCACCATCGCCGAGGCCGGCGCGCTGGAGGAGGAGCAGCGGATCCTGACCGAGCTGTCCGGCGCGGTCGGCCGGCGCGCGCCGCAGCTGGAGCGCGACGTGGGCACGCTGGCCCGGCTCGACGAGGCAGGGGCCGCAGCCAGGCTGGCCGACGATCTGCGCGCCTCCGCGCCGGAGCTGCTCGAGGGAGCGCGCGCGAGCTTCCGGCTGCTCGCGCTGCGGCACCCGCTGCTGGCGCTGCGCACGCCGCAAGTGGTGGCGAACGACGTGGAGCTGCCAGGCGAGGCGCAAGCGCTGATCATCAGCGGCCCCAACGCGGGCGGAAAGACGGTGACCATCACGGCGGTGGGACTCTGCGCCCTGATGGCGCGGGCCGGACTGCCGGTCTCGGCTGGGGACGGCTCGCGCGTCCCGCTATACCGGACCGTGTACACGGCGATCGGCGACGAGGGCGATCTCTCGCGTGACCTCTCGACCTTCACCGCGCACCTGACCGCCCTCAAGCACATCCTCGAGGCAGCCGGACCGGGCACTTTGGTGCTCATCGACGAGATCGCCGCCGACACGGATCCGCGCGAGGGAGCGGCGATCGCGGCCGCCGCGCTGGAGCGGCTGGTCGCGGCCGGCGCGCAGGTGCTGATCACCACGCACCTCGAAGAGCTGAAGGCCCTGGGGCTCTCCGATCCTCGCTTCGCCTCGGCCAGCGTCGGGTTCGACCTCCAGCGTCTCGCGCCCACCTACCGCCTGCAGATGGGCGAGATCGGACGCAGCTCCGCGATCGAGATCGCGGCCCGGGTGGGCATCCCCGCGGACGTCTGCGCGCGCGCCCGTGAGCTGCTGGCCGGAGGCGTCTCCGCCCTGTCCGACGCGGTGGAGAGGCTGGACGCCGAGCGGGCGGCGCTCGCACAGGCCCGGGAGGACGCCGACCGGCTTCGCGAGGAGCTGCAGAGCGAGCGCGAGGCAGCGGCGCGCGAGCGGGAGCGGCTCGCGCAGCGAGAGCGCGAGGTACGCGCCGGCGCACGGGCGGAGCTGGTGGCGGACATCGAAAAGCGGCGGCAGGAAGTTGCCCAGCTCGTCGCGCAGCTCCAGGCCGCGCCGGACATGGCGCGCGCGGTGGAAGTGCAGCGCGCGCTGGCAGAGGCCGAGGTGGAGGAGCAGCGGGCCGAAGCGCGGGACGAGCCGCACGCCGCCGCGCCTTCCGACCTGCGCGAAGGCGCCACCGTGCGCCACGCCCGGCTGGGCACCGAGGGGACGATCTTGGAGATGATCGGGGACCACGCGCTGGTGCAGATGGGCGCCATGCGCTCGAAGGTGCCGCTCGCCGATCTGGTCCCGCTCACGCGCAAGCAGCGCGGCACCCAGCCCGGCTTCCGCAAGGCACCCGGCGAGAAGCTGCGGCGCGCAGAGGCGGTGCGCGCGGCCCCGCCCACCTCCGCGCAGCCGACCCTGGACTTGCGCGGCATGCGCGTCGACGAGGCGATCCGCGCGCTGGAGGAGGAGCTGGATCGCCGCCTGCGCGAGGGCGCCGAGCAGGTCCACGTGCTGCACGGCCATGGCTCCGGCGCCCTCAAATCCGCAATCCGCGAGCACCTCGCCCGCAGCCCCTACGTCCGCCGCGCGCGCCCCGGCGGATCGCACGAAGGAGGCGACGCCGTCACGGTTGCCGAGCTCAGCGGCTGAGCAGCAGCGCGACCGGAAGCGTGGAGAACAACTGGTCCACGCGCAGCGGACCTTCGCGCTCCTCGCCGGTGAACACGTCGACGAAGCGGCCCGTCGCCGGCACCACCGTGCCTTCGAACTTCTCCGAGCGCAGGCGGTCGCCGTCGAGCAGGCCCGACACCAGCCGCGGCACCACCACCACGGCGGTCCGCCCGCCCGCGGTGCGGGAGAACGCCACCAGGTTGTCGGCGCGCGGGCCGGTCGCCTCGAGGGGATGGTATTCCCCGCCTCCGAACAAGTCGGGGTTCTCGCGCCGCGCGTGCAGGGCAGCCTGGGTGAGGAACAGCTTGATGCGGCCGTCCTCCCATTTGTCGTACAGGTCCGCGGCGAGCTGGACGCGCGGGCCCTCGAAGGCGGCGATCTCCCGCAGGATCCGGCGGCGCACCTCGAAGTCCACCGGGCGGCGGTTGTCCGGATCGACCAGCGAGAAGTCCCACAGCTCGGTGCCCAGGTAGAGATCGGGGACGCCCGGCGAGGCGATCTTCAGCACCACCTGCGCCAGGGAGTCGTGCATGCCAACCTCGGCGACGGTGCGCTGGAAACGGAGGAAGCTCTTCCAGAAACCGTGCTTCGAGGGCAGCGCGAGCACGTCGCGGACGAAGCCGGTCACCGCCTCCTCCCAGCTCTTGTCCTCCTGGATCCAGCTGGTGTTGACCTTCGCCTCCTTCACCGCCTTGACCATGTACTGCTGGAGCCTGTGCGAGAGCTGGTCCATTTCCTCGTGGGACGGAAGCTGCGGCTGTGGCGCGCCGGGCGGCTGGTTGGGCCACACGGCCACCAGCGTCTGGAAGAAGAGCATCAGCTCGTTGCGATCCGGCGCCTTGCGGCCGTCCACGTCGCGCAGGAGCGGCTCCACGCGCCGGGTCCAGGAGGACAGCGCCGCCGCCCACGGCCGTGGCATTTCGCTGAGCGCGTCGATGCGCGTGCGCGTGTCCTCGCCGCGCTTGGTGTCGTGGGTGGCGGTGGCGAGGAGCGTGCGCGGCCAGCTCGTCGCCCGGAGCTGGTTCCAGGCGTGGAACTGCTGCGGCGTGACGCCGAACTGCCGCGGGTCGCCGCCCACCTCGTTCAGCGAGAGCAGCCGGTTGTAGACGTAGAAGGCGGTGTCCTCGAGGCCCTTGGCCATCACCGGCCCGAGCATCTGCTGCAGCTTGATCACGAACGCGAGCTGGGCCGGCCGCTCTTCCGGCGCGACGTAGGCGGCGAACTTCTGCAGGAGGATGTCGGCGATGAAGTCGTAGATCGACTCGTTCTCGACCGGGTTCCTGCGCTTGGCGCAGGCGGCCGCCTGCAGGATGTACCGGCGGTCGCGCTCGTCCACCACCCCGTCGCCGGAGATGTACGTGCGGTACACGGGGAAGCAGGCGATCACCTCGATCAGCGCG
>DATFUN010000265.1:0-3530 GCA_035260805.1 Myxococcales bacterium
GAGGGGGTGGTGCGGGACGAGCGCGAGCTGGGCCGGCTAGCGGAGAAGGTCGGCTTCCCGGTCATCCTCAAGGCGGCGGCGGGCGGCGGCGGGCGCGGGATGAAGATCGTCCGCGAGAGGGAGCAGCTGGTGCAGATGTACCGCACCGCCTCGGCCGAGGCGCTGGCCGCCTTCGGGAACGGCGACATGTACGTCGAGCGGTACGTCGAGCACCCGCGGCACATCGAGATCCAGATCGTCGCCGACGAGCACGGCGACATCGTCCATTTCGGCGAGCGCGAGTGCAGCGTGCAGCGGCGGCACCAGAAGATGCTGGAGGAGTCGCCCTCGCCCGCCCTCAACGAGAAGCTGCGCGAGCGCATGGGCCGGGTCGCGGTCGAGGCGATGAAAAAGATCCGCTACAACAACGTGGGCACCATCGAATTCCTCCTCGACGAGCGCGGCGACTTCTTCTTCATGGAGATGAACACGCGCATCCAGGTAGAGCACCCGGTGACCGAGTCGGTGACCGGGATCGACCTGCTCAAGGAGCAGATCCGGCTCGCCGCGGGAGAGGAGCTCGGGCGCACGCAGAAGAGCATCGCGCTGCGCGGGCACGCCATCGAGCTGCGCATCAACGCGGAGGACCCGGTCACCTTCGCGCCGTCTCCGGGCCTCATCACCGCGTACCACGCGCCCGGCGGTCTGGGCGTGCGGGTCGACTCCGTCGCCTACGAGCAGTACCGGGTGCTGCCCTTCTACGATTCGATGGTGGCGAAGATGATCGTCACCGCCGATTCGCGGCCGGCCGCGATCATGCGGGCGCGTAGGGCCCTGCGGGAGTACGTGGTCGAGGGAATCAAGACCAACATCCCTTTCCACAAGCGGCTGTTGCAGTTCGAACCGTTCGTGCAAGGTCGTTACGACACGCGCACGGTCGAGCGGCTCCTCGCGGAGGCGCCGCCGCCCGCCGGGTAATGGAAACTTACGTGTCGGTAATTCATTACACCTGCCGCCGATTACCGACAGGACCCGACATGGCCTGGACGCGGCGCGGCGACACGTGCTCTGGTGTGCGCTGCGCGGGGTAGGCGGATCGGCGTTTTTCCTAGGCGTCGGGCGGCCTTGAATGTACGGTCCGCACACGTTACGCTGGAATTCCGCCGCCCGTTCGAGAGCGAGACTGGGAGCCGTCCCGGACCGATGGACAAGAACAAGGTCATCGAGTCGGCTTCCAAGCTGATCGTCAAAGGTCAGTTCGAGAAGGCCGTCAAGGAATACCAACGCGTCCTGGAAGTGGACCCGGACGACGTCCGCGTCCTCCAGAAGCTGGCCGAGCTCTACCAGAAGATGAAGAAGCAGTCCGAGGCCGCGGACTGCTTCGAGAAGGTGGCGCGCACCTACGCGGCGCAGGGCTTCTACCTGAAGGCCGTCGCGCTCTACAAACAGGTGTTGAAGGTGGTCGAGCGGGTGGAGGTGAACGTCCGCCTCGCCGAGCTGTACCAGCAGCTCGGTCTGATCGGCGACGCGACCAAGGAGTGGCAGACGGTCGCCGCGCAGCACGAGAAGACCGGCGACCACAAGGCGAGCCTCGATGCCCTGAAGAAGCTGGTCGATCTCGATCCCGACAACGTCGCCTCGCGCATCCGGCTGGGCGAGCAGTACGCGCGCCAGGAGAACCCGGTCGAGGCCGTCGCCGAGCTGCGGCGGGCCGCGCAGTACCTGCAGCGCAACGGCCGCACCGACGACTACCTGCGGGTCGCCGAGCGCATCAGCCACCTCGACCAGTCCGACACGAGCCTGGCCCGCGAGCTCGCGGAGCACTTCCTCTCCCGCGGCGACTCGAAGCGCGCGCTCTCCAAGCTGCAGATCTGCTTCAAGGCCAACCCGCGCGACCTGAACACGCTGCAGATGCTGGCCAAGGCGTTCCAGGACCTGGGCCAGACCTCGAAGACGGTCTCGGTGCTCAAGGAGCTGGCGCGCGTGCATGCCGACTCCGGCCATGCCGACGAGGCGCGCAGGACCTACGCGCAGGCCGCGGAGCTGGCGCCCGACGATCCCGAGGTGAAGGCGGCGCTGAGGGGCGGCGACGACTCTCCGCGCCCGCCGCCGGCAGCGGCGCGCCCGGCGCCTGCCCCCGTTCCGGCCGCGCGCCCGGCGGCGATCGCGCCTCCGCCCGCGCCCACCGGCCGCCTCGCCCCGCCCGCGCCCGCCAGCCGCCTCGGCGGGTCGCCGCCGGTTGCCACCCCACCTCCGCCTGCCCGCACGGCCGAGCGGGTCAGCGCCGCGAGCATCCCCAAGCTGCTCAAGGAGACCGAGGTCTACGTCAAGTACGGGCTCCACGACAAAGCGCACGAGCACCTGCGCAAGATCCTCGCCGCCGACCCGGACAACCTCGAGGCGCACGAGAAAGCCAAGGCCGTCGCCCTGGCCAGCGGCCGCACCGACGACGCCGTCGCCGAGCTGGCCGCCTTGGTGCGTCTGTACACCCAGCGCCGCGACCCCCGGGCGCAGCAGGCCCGCTCGGAGCTGCGCGAGCTAGACCCGCGCAACGCAGCCCTGGCCGGCGCGCCGGCGGCGGCGATGGCGCCGCGGCGCGAGATCGAGCTCGATCCCGCCGAGGAGGAGATCGAGCTGGAGACCGCCGAGCCGGAGCAGGGGCTCGACGAGCCGCTGGTGGAGGCGGAGATCGAGGACGACGGCCTGCCCCAGCCGGACATCGACGAGCCGCTGGAGGCGGAGCCCCTCGCCGCCGCGCCCGCCGCGCGGGGCGAGGACGCCTTCGCATCCGACCTGGCGGAGGCGGATTTCTACATCGAGTCCGGCCTGGCCGACGAGGCGCGCGCCATCCTCGAGGCCATCCTGATGGGGGAGCCCGGCCACCAGGGTGCGCTGACCCGGCTGCGTCGCGTCGGCGGCGCGGGAAAAACGGCCAGCTTGTCCCGTCCGTCCGTCGCACAGGGGCGTCCGGCACCCGCGCCCGCCGCGGCCGACCAGGACGACCTCGCCGCCGAGCTCGCCGCGGAGCTGGCCGCCGAGATCAACGCCGCGCAGCTGGTCGAGGACGCGCCGCTGGACGGAGACGTGCTGGACAGCTTCCAGGTGCCCGCGCACGAGGTGCTGGGCGAGTTCCGCAACAAGATCGCCCAGACGGTCCGCCGCGAGGACGCGCAGACGCACTACGACCTCGGCATCGCCTACAAGGAGATGGGGCTCCTGGAGGAGGCGATCTCCGAATTCGAGATCGTGCTCCACCACGGACGTGGCGCCCGGCGCACCGACTGCATCACCATGCTCGGCACCTGCGAGGCGGAGCGGGGGAACGCCGAAGCGGCGGTGAAGTACCTGCAGGACGGGCTCGATCTGACGGACCTGAACCCGGAGGCGCGGCGCGCGCTCGCCTTCGAGCTGGGAGCCGTGCTGGAGACGCTAGGCCGCAACGCCGAGGCGCTCGACCAGTACCGGGCGGTGGCGGCGGAGGAGCGCGGGTTCCGGGACGTCGCGGCGCGCATCCAGCGGCTGGGCAACGGCAGCGCCCGGCCGCGCCCGCC
>DATFUN010000266.1:0-2996 GCA_035260805.1 Myxococcales bacterium
TCTTCAACTACGTCTGCGACGAGCCGCCGATGACCTGCCAGTGGAGCGACATCAACCCCCGCATCGCCAACTCGCGCGGGGGCGATCCCAGCATCCCGACGCTGGTGACCACCACCACCGGCGAGGCCTCGGCGCACGGCATCAGCGGCATCGATCTGTACGTGCCGGTGGTGAACTTCATGGAGGACCGGCCGGGCAGCGGCAACGCCGGATCGCAGCGCGCGAAGTACGGCTCTACCGTGTGGTGGTACCAGAGCTGCATGAGCTTCGGCTGCTCGGGCGTAGGCCCCGGGTATGACTACACGGGCGGCTCGGGCTGGCCGACCTATGCCATCGACAGCGACGCCACGCGCAACCGCGCGATGGAGTGGATGAGCTTCAGCTACGACATCTCGGGCGAGCTGTACTACGAGATGACGCAGGCCTACTTCAGCGGCGATCCTTGGTCGAACCAGCAGAACTACGGCGGCGCCGGCGACGGCACCCTCTTCTACCCGGGCACCACCAACCGGATCGGCGGGCAGACCGAGATCCCGGTGGAGTCGTTCCGCATGAAGATGATCCGGGACGGCATGGAGGACTACGAGCTGCTCGCCATGGCCAAGGGGCTCGGCCTGGGCGACCAGGCCAAGAAGATCGCCAAGGGCGTGTACCCGGTGACGTACCAGTCGACGACCAGCCCGGCGGCGCTCGACGCGGCGCGCGCCCAGCTCGCGCAGATGATCCTGCACGCGCTGGGCAAGGACGCGGCGCCCCAGGCGCCGACGACCGGCCAGACCGATACGCCGGTTACGGGTGTCGTGCCGCCGATCGCCGCGGCCGCCGGCGCCTTCCCCGCCGGAGGCGGCTGCTCCAGCTCGGGCCCGCAGAGCGCGTGGCTCCTGCTGCCGCTCGCGGGCCTCGCGCTCCTTCGCCGCCGCCGCAGCGCGGCGTAAGACCAGGCGCCATCCGTCGGATCGGGAGGCCGGGGCTCCACGGGGCCCCGGCCTTTCTATTTGCGACAGTCGCTGCGTGACCGCCCGTTGCCGAACACGCCCGGGCTGACCACCATCGCCCGGGGGAGGGGCATTGAGCGGACAGCCATCGATCCTGAGGCGTGCGGGGCCGCTGATGATCGCGCGGCTCGCGATCGCGGTGGTGACCTTCGGCACGCCGCTGGTCCTGGCCCGCATATTGGTGCCCGCCTCCTACGGCACCTTCAAGCTGGCCTGGCTGTGGTGCACGACCCTGGGCGTGGTGCTACCGATGGGGCTGACGCCCAGCCTCATCTACTTCGTCCCCCGCGAGCCCGAGCGCCGCGGGTACTTCATCGCCCACGCTCTCCTGGTGACCACGGCGCTCGGACTGTGCGCCGGAACCTTGCTCTACTTCTTCGGTCCGGGCATCGCGCTCCGGATGGAGAAGCCCGAGCTGGCAGCCCAGATGGGTTGGGTCGCGATCTTCACGGCGCTCTTCCTGGCCGGCAGCACCATGGACTCGATCCCGATGTCGCAGGGCCGCATCAAGCTCGCGGCCGTGCTGCGCTTCGGCTACGAGTCGACCCAGGCGATCGGGATCGTCACCGGAGCGGTCCTCACCCGCTCGCTCACCGGCGCGCTGGCCGGCGTCGTGGCGGGGACCGCGTTCCGCGCGGTGGCCTGCTGGGTGATGGTGCTTCGCGAGCACGGCCTGCCCATCTCGCGCGAGGACCTGAGGCGGCAGCTCGCGTACGCGCTTCCCTTCGGGCTCGCCTTCGCGATCATCATCCCCCAGCAGCAGTTCCATCAGTACTTCGTGGCCGCGAGCGTGAGCGCCACGGCATTCGCCATCTACGCGGTGGGCTGCTTCCAGCTTCCCATCGTCGAGATGCTCTACACGCCCGTCTCGGAGATCCTGCAGCTCGGCATCGCCGAGCACGACCGCGACGGCGACCGGGAAGCGCCGGCGCGGCTGTTCCGCGAAGCGGTGGCGCGGCTCGCCTTCGTCTTCATCCCCACGATGGCCCTGCTCTACGTCTGCGGGCCCACCCTGCTCACATTCCTGTTCACCGATCGGTACCGCGATTCGGTACCCATCTTCCGGCTGGCCATCCTCGCCATCCCGCTCGCCGCGCTCCCGCTCGACGGCGTGATGCGCGCGCGGGCGCAGAACCGCTTCGTGCTGGCGGCCTCGGTAGTGAAGCTCGCGGTGACGGTGCCGATGGTGGTGGCCGGCTTCCACCTGTACGGGCTGCGCGGCGCGATGGGCGGCTGGGTCGCCGCCGAGGCGGCGACGCGCGGGATCATGCTCTGGCGGGCCGGCCAGATCCTCGGCGGAATGCGCTCCCTGCTGCCCTGGCGGACGCTCTCGTTGCAGGCGCTGGCGTCCGTGGTGGCGGCCCCTGCCGGGGCGGTGGCGCTCCGCTACGCGCAAGGTCCGGTCCTGCTGCGCCTGTTCCTGTGCGGCACCGCGATGGGGCTCGCCTACCTGGCGGCGCTGCGCGCCACGGGGGAGCTGCCGCCTTTGCGCGAGTGGATTCCGCGGAAGCGCCCGGCGGTGCCGGGACCGACCTCGCTCGCCGCCTGAGGGCGTGGCCGCGCCGCTCAGGCCGCCCGGAGCCTCGCGGCGGGAAGCAGGTGGCGGCGATAGACGGCCAGGAGCTCGTCCACGTAGCGGTCCATCGAGTAGGCCGCGAGCGCCCGCGTCCTCCCGCCTTCGCCGAGCCTGCGCGCGAGCAGGTCGTCGTGCAGCAGGCGATCGAGGGCGGCCGCCAGCGCGATTTCGTCCCGCTTGGGGACCACCAGCCCGGCGCCTTCCACGATCTCCGGCATCGGCCCGGAATCGGTCACCACCACCGGCCGGCCGGCGGCCATCCCCTCGAGGGCGGCGAGCCCGAAACCCTCGTCGCAGATGGACGGAGCGACGACGACCGACGCAGCGGCCAGGATCTGCTCCACGTCGAGGCGCAAGCCGAGGAAGTGGACGCGCGACGCGATCCCCAGGCTGGCGCACAGGGCGCGCCACTCGGCGAGGCGGGG
>DATFUN010000267.1:0-2828 GCA_035260805.1 Myxococcales bacterium
TCCCTCAATTTTCGGCTCGCGTTTCCGCGTTCGAGGCCGCCGCCACTCGGTTTTTTCCGTCGCCTCGGCGCCCTTCCGCTGCGCTCGTACCCGCCTTTACAGTAGAGTACGGTCCGCTTACGCTACCCGGTTTTCACCACCCGGTCGCACCCCGGGCCCTTGGAAGCGCTCGCGCCGGAGGGGACGCACCCATGGACGTACGCTGTGACAAGTGCCAGGCGCGGTACCGGATCGACGATGCGCGCATCGGTCCGCAGGGGCTCGCCATGCGGTGCGGCAAGTGCGGAAACACGTTCCGCGCGGTTCGCGAAGCGGCCCAACCGGCCGCCGCTACGCCCATGCGGCCCGCAACGCCCGTGGGCGCGACGGTCATGTTCGCCGCCCCGGCCGTTCCCTCCGTCGCCGCGAAGCCCGTGGCAGGCGCAGCGGCCCCGGTCGCGGCGGCGGCAGGGCCCATCGCACAGGCTGCGCCGCCGGCGAGCGTGCGACCGACTCAACCGCCGCAGAGAGCGGCGCCCGCCAAGGCGGGAGTCGGTCCCGGCGGATCGACCATGGCTTCTCCGGGCGACGAGGGGGCTGGCAGGACGATCATGTTCAACGCCTCGCCCGCGCTGAAGGTCCAGCCTCCGGCCCGGACGCCGGCCGGGACGGTGAAGCCCCTCTCCAAGCCGACCGATGCGGGGGGCGCCACGCTGGCGTTCGGCGCCTCGCCCGCCGCCGCGCCGCAACGCAAGATTTCCGCGGCCAAGACCGAGGCCGGCGCGGCCGCTACCATCCTCTTCGGAAAGGCGCCGCCTCCGCCGACCAGGGCGCCAGCCACGGAGGTTCCCACCCCTCCCCCTCCGACGGCGCCGCCGCGGACGCTCGCAGCGACGACCGCACTCGCGATCGAGCCCTCCTCCGGGGACGAGCCGGGAGCAGCCGGCCGCGCCGGCGAGAGCGACGAGGGCGATCAGGCGGCCATGTCCGACGGGGCGGAAGCCGCCGAGCCGCCGGGAGCCGAATCGTCAGAGCCGTCGGTTCGGCAGGGCCCGCCGCGCGCCCTGGTCATCGGCGTGGCTGGCGCGCTTGCCTCGGTGCTGCTGCTGGCAGGGGTGGTGATCGCCGTCAAGAAGCTGGGCAACCGCGCGCCGCCGCAGGCGGCCGTCGAGGCCCTGGCCGATGCCCGCGCCGCCGCCGAGAAAGACACGCTCGCTTCGCTGGCCGAGGCGGAGGCGCTGGCGAACGCGGCGCTCCGGGCGGCGCCCAGGGCAAATTTCCCGCAGGCCCATGCGCAGCTCGCCGAGGTGGAGATCGCCTGGGCCGACGCGCTCGACGACCAGGCCTGGTACTGGGGCGAGCGGGCGAATCGCGCGCTCATGCAGGGCGACGACAAGACGAAGGCCGAGGCGGAGGCGAAGGCGGCCGCGCTGCAGGACGCGGCCAAGGCCCGGCTCAAGACCGCATTCGAGGCGGCGGCGGCCGGGAACAAGATGGACCCCAAGTCGCCGGAGGTCGCGCTGGCGCTCGCCGACTACTACCGCGCCGCCCGATCGCGCCTGAACCTGAACCGCGAGCTGAAGAGAGCCGCGCTGCTCAAGGGCGACGCCGCCCGGATCGCGTTCGTGCAAGGAGCGGAGCTCCTGGCCCAGGACGAGGGCGCCCCGCGCGCGCTGGAGAAGCTGAAGGCAGCGCTCGCCGGCTCGCCGCAGAGCGCGCGGATCCGGTTCCGCATCGCGATGGCCTCGTTCGCCATGCACGACGAGGCGGCGGCCAGGAAGGAGCTCCTGGAGACGCTCCGGCTCTCGCCGCAGCACGAGCGCGCCAGGCTGGCCATGGAGCTCCTGGCGCCCTCGAGCACGCCCGCCCCCGCAAGGCAGGGCGAAGGTGCGACGCGATGACGTTCGCGAAGCCATCCACGCTGGAGGACGAGTACTTCGTGCGCGAGGACGCGGAGCGCATCCGCCGGCTGCACATGGAGGAGATGCTCCGGCTGAAGGAGCACGAGAAGGAGGAGCTCCGGCGGCTGCACCACGGGCACTGCACCGAGTGCGGTTGGCTCGTGGTCCCGGAGAAGCTCGGGGACGTCGCCGTCTTCCATTGTCTGAACTGCGGAGGCGCCTTCCTCCCGCGCAGCACTTGGGAGAAGCTGCACAAGGCAGCCGAGCCGCACGGCCTGCAGGCAGTCATGGACTCGGTGCTCAACTGGTTCAGGCCGGTGGCGTACAAGCCGTAGCGGAGAGAGACGACATGGCGATCGACAGGAACACGGTGCGCCACGTCGCGCGCCTGGCGCGACTCGCGCTCACCGCGGAAGAGGAGGAGCGCACCGCCGCCCAGCTCGGCCACGTGCTCGAGTACATCGAGCGCCTCGAGGCGGTGGACGTCTCGGGCATAGAGCCCCTCTCGTTCGCCGGAGACGCCAGCGAGGCCGAGGCGGTGATGCGCGACGATACGGTCCGCCCCAGCCTTCCGCGCGAGAAGGTGCTGGCCGAGGCGCCCGAGCAGGACGGCGGCGCGTTCGTGGTCCCGAGGATCCTCGAGTGAACCCTTCGCTGCTGCCGCTGGGAGAGATGTCCCGCGCGCTCGAGCGCGGCGAGGCGCGCCCGAGCGCGATCCTGGAGGAGTGCCTGTCGCGCACCGCCCGGCTGGACGGGAAGGTGCACGCGTTCCTGCGCCTCACCGAGGCCGAGGCGCGCGCCGCCGCCAGGGCCGCGGACGAGCGCCGCGCCCGCAAGGCGCCGCTGTCGCCGCTCGACGGCGTCCCGATGGGACTCAAGGACCTCTTCTGCCAGGAGGGCGTGGAGACCACGGCGGGCTCGCGCATCCTCGCCGGGTACCACCCGCCC
>DATFUN010000268.1:0-3221 GCA_035260805.1 Myxococcales bacterium
GCGGCGAGGCGCTGCGCCAGGGCGTTGAACTCCCGCGCCAGCACCGCCAGCTCGTCGCCGCCGCCTTCCGGAACGGCGACCGCGTCCGGCGCGCCGCGCCCCAGGCGCTGCGCCGCTTCCGTCAAGCGCGCGATCGGCGCCAGCGCGCGGTTGGAGAGCCAGGTCACGAGGAGCCCGACCCCGAGCGCGAGCAGCGACAGGCCGATGATGGCCCAGCGCGCGGTGCGCTCCTGGCGCTCCGCCTCGGCGAGCCCGCCGTTCATCTGCTCCTGGATGACGTTCAGCAGCGTGCGGATCTCGTGGTCGACGCGGCGCTCGCTGGTCTTGAGGCGCGCGATCAGCTCCTGCGCGCCGGGCAGGTCCTCCGCCGCGACGCGGCCTTCGCGGGCAATCACCTGAGCGAGAGCGGACGCCGCCTGGTCCTCGTCGGCGATGCGCGCGGACAAGAGCTGCAGCCGCGCGTCGATGCGCTCGAGCGCGGCGCGGTCGCGCGCATTGGCGCCCTCCCGGGCGGCCTGGATCTGCTCGCGGGCTCGGGCGAGCCGCTCCTCTGCGATGCGGGCGAAGTAGGTGCGATCGAGCGCGATCAGGCTCGCGCGCTGGGCGGGGTCGGCCTCGGCC
The DNA here is from genome assembly GCA_035260805.1 of Myxococcales bacterium. Lineage (GTDB taxonomy): Bacteria > Myxococcota > Myxococcia > Myxococcales > 40CM-4-68-19 > VBKO01. Next base: position 622 of record DATFUN010000268.1, read on the forward strand.
AGCAGGCGGTCGGTGGAGCGCTCCCGCTCCTTCTGGAACGCTTCCAGGCTGCCCGCGATCCGCGTCAGGGGGAAGTAACCGCTGGAAACCAGGCTCAGTCCTTGCCCGATGCGGTGCATCTGCACGATCCCGAACAGCGAGACCGCGCCGCTCATCACCAGAACGGCCGCGAAGCCTGCGAATACCTTGGTGGCGATGGACAGGCGCATTTTCATACATCTTATCCCGAGAAGGAGCACGCACCCCCGCAGATCGTGTACAAGTTCCGAGTATGCGACGCGCGCTCGTCCTCGCCGGGGTCGCCATGGCCGCCTGCGGTTCGGCCGCCGTGCCGGGCCGGGCCCAGGTGCCTGGATTGGACAGGCTTTCCGGCGAGCTGTCCGCGGTCGAGGTGGACCTGCCCGGGGCCGACCTGACGTCCGTGCGGGGCCCCGCGGGGTGGGTGTTGGTAGGCGCGTCGATCGATTCTGGCCGGGTGGTGGGCGGGGCCGCGCCCGACTGCGCGCTCCGCCGCACGCCATCGGGGGCCGCGGCTGCCCAGACGGGGCGCTGCGGCGGGCTGCTCGGCGCCTATGCCGCGCTCGACCGTGCGCGCGCGTTCTTGATCTCCGCTGGCGCCGAAGCGCTGCCGGCCGCTCCGGTGGTGACCGACGTCAGCGGAGCGCCCGCCGGGTTGCGCTACGTCACCGAGGCGGACGCCTACACCTTGACCGGGGGACCCGCTGGAGCGCGCATTCCCGCCGCCCTGAACCCCGGGGCGGTCGCCCGCGAGGCGGCTCGCCGCCAGCTTCGCGCCGCCGAGCGAGCGCATCCCGATGAGGCCGAAGGCGTGGCGTTGTTCCTGGGCGCCGCTGCCGCCGGCGACCCTGGCTATCTCGGGGCCTCGGACGGGCAGGGCGACCCGACCGGCGAGTTGGATCTCGCCAGGCCGCTGCCCGCCGGAGCGCCGGTTCCCGCCGTTCTCGCGGGCGCCCTGTGGGCGTGGGCGGACGCGTCGGGCGATCTGATCGGCGCAGCGAAGGCGGCGCTCGCCGCCGTGCGCGCGCTCGGCGAGCGTCCGGACGCGGGCGGCAGGTCCACGCTGCTCTCGCTCGTGGCCGGGCAGCTCGAGGGAGCGGAGCGCGACCAGGCCTGCGCGGTGTTCCGCGCGCGCCTCGCTTCCGCAGGCATCGAGGCCTGCCCGTAAGTCGGGGCGCCGCCGCCGGGAACGACGAGAAGGTGGCCGGGTGACCGATTTCGACACGTACGCGCGATCGTACGAGGCGATTCACGCGGAGAACGTGGCCGGCAGCGGCGAGCCGCCTTCCTATTTCGCGGCGTACAAGCAGCAAGTCCTCGAGCGGATGCTGGGAAGAGATCTCGATCGGGCCGTCCTCGACTTCGGCTGCGGGATCGGCACGCTGACGGCCCTGCTTTCCAGATCCTTTCGCGAGGTCGACGGCTACGACACCTCGGCCGAGAGCCTGAGCGTGGCACGCACCCGTGCGCCGGGCGCGCGCTTCTTCGAGCGCGTCGAGGCGATCCCCAGGGAACACTACGGCGCCGTGGTGCTGGCCAACGTGCTCCACCATGTGCCGCCCGCCGATCGACCAGCGCTGCTCAGGACCGCCGCGGAGATGGTCGCCCGCGGGGGACGGGTGATCGTCTTCGAGCACAACGCACTCAACCCGATCACCCGGCGCGCCGTCTCCGCATGCCCCTTCGATGACGGAGCCTCGCTGCTGTACGCGTGGGAGGTGAGGCGGCTTTTGCGAGGCGCGGGGCTGAGCGCCGTCGCGCTCGATTTCATCGTCTTCTTCCCCAGAATCCTGCGCGCGGCGCGCAGGCTCGAGCCGTTCCTCTCCTGGCTACCGCTGGGCGCGCAGGTTTGCGCGTGGGGAACCAAGAAGTGACGCGGACTCCGGAGGCTTTGCGACCTCCGGGGAATCGTTGGCTGCTTGCTCGGAGAAATTGACCAGCTCGGCCACTACGTAGATCGGCCGCAGCTTCACCTGCTCGTAGATGCGTCCGATGTACTCGCCCAGGATGCCGGTCATGATCAGCTGCACCGCGGCGAGCAGCGACACGAGCACCATGAGAGTCGTCCATCCGGGGACCGTCGCATGGAAGATGACCCGGGCCAGCGTGGCCCAGACGGCGACCGCCACGCTCACCAGGCTGATGAACATGCCCAGATAGGTGGCAAAGCGCAGCGGCAGGATGCTGAACGAGGTGATTCCGTCGATGGCGAAACGGAGCATCTTCGCGAAGGGGTACTTGGTCTCGCCCGCGAATCGGGTCGGCCGGTCGTAGAGGACGGCGGTCTGCTTGAAGCCGAGCCAGGCGACGAGCCCGCGGACGAAGCGGTGCGTCTCGCGCAGCTCGCGCAGCACCACGACGATCCGGCGGCTCATCAGGCGGAAGTCGCCGGTATCGAGCGGGACTTCGATGGGAATCATCCGGGCGAAGATGCGGTAGAACCATTTCGCGGTGAGGAGCTTCAGGCGGGTCTCGCCCTGGCGCGAGCGGCGCCTGCCGTACACGACGTCGAATCCCTCGCGCCACTTCGCCACCATCTGGAGCACCACCTCGGGCGGATCCTGGAGGTCGGCGTCCATCAC
>DATFUN010000269.1:0-2885 GCA_035260805.1 Myxococcales bacterium
CGCCGGATCGCCTGCTCGAGCTCGCCCTTGGTCACGTCCTCGCAGGCACAGACGATCGCCTTGTCGTTCATGGCCGCCCCGCCAGCGCCGCGTCCGCCGCGCCCACGCCCGCGCGCGTCCCCGAGTCGGGCGCCCGCGCCCCGCCCGCTCCGGCTGCCTGCCCCGCCGCGAACAACCACGGCACGCTGGTGCGCCCGGAGGCGTCGGTGACGACGGGGAATCCTCCCAGCTCGGCGGAGAAGCGCGCCTGCGCGCCGGCCTGGGAGGCCAGCTCGTGCAGAGGCGCCGGCGGGAGCGCGACCGCCACCGCGTCGCAGGCGATCGCCTCGTCTCCAGCGCGGAGCTCCTTGACCGGGTTGCCTCGCGCCCGAAGCTCCCGCGCGCGCAGGACGTCCAGGTCGGGCGCGCTCGCCGGAGCTGCTTCACCGGACGGCAGCGGCCAGGCAGAGGCGGCGTCGACCGCGCGGGCGATGCCGTAGCCGGCGCGCCGCAAGGCGCGCGCGCAGGCGATCAGCTCGTTCCCCTCGCCGACCACGCAGACCCGCTCCCCCACCCGGACACCGCGGTGCAGCGCCAGCGCGAGCAAGCCGCGCGCCGCGTACACGCCCGGCCGGTCCACGCCGGGGAAAGGCAACGGCTGGGAGACGCCTCCGGTCGCCACCACCGCCGCGTCGGCGAGGATGGCGATCACCGCTGCCGGCCGGCGAACCGCGAGCAACGCCGGCTTGCCCGGCCCCGCCGCCGCGTCGTTCGCATAGAGGCCGATCGCCTCGGCGTCGAGGACCACCTCTACGTTGGCGGCGGCGAGAGCGCGGCGGTGCTCCTCCACCCACTCCGCCCCGGGCGCGCTCTCCTCGATGCCCAGGAGGGCCGCGCCGCCCAGGCGCGCGTCGCGCTCGAGCAGCAGCACCCGCGCACCGCGGCGCGCGGCGGCTAGGGCAGCGGAGATGCCGGCGGGACCCCCGCCCACTACCACCACCTGCTCCTCGCGCAGCGCGCCCGGCACTGGTGGCCGGGCCTCGTCCGGCAGCTGGCCCAGCCCGGCGAGCCGCCGCGCCACCTCCAGCGCGACCCGGCCGAGCAGTCGCGAGCCCACCAGCAGGTGATGGTGGTCGAGCCCCTCGGGAAAGAGGAAGTCGGCGGCGCGCAGGAGGTCCTTGTCGGCGCCGAGCGGAGCGTTCTGCCGGGCGCACCGCATCCCTCCGCGCAGCAGCACGCGGCAGGCGGGCAGGCTGGGGACGCCGTCTACGCGCAAGAGGCACTGCCCGCAGGAGCCGGACAGGCAGAAAGGCCCGCGCGGCCGGTGGAACTTGATCGAGCGCGTGAAGGTGGTGATGCCGTTGCGCAGCAGCGCGGAGGCGACGGTATCCCCCTCCCGTCCCTCCAGGCGGTCGCCGTCCAACGAGAAGCCGACCGGGCGACCTGGAACCGATTGCATGGGGTCGATACAGCGGCGGCTAGAAAACGAAGTGGCGCCCCTTCTGGCGCCTCGCGTAGATGGACACCGTCGCCCGCACTTCGCCGACGCCCATGTTGCCGCTCTCGCCGATGGTGGAGGCGCCGAACTCCTCCCACTCCAGCGCGCTGTCGGTGCCGTCGTTCTCCTTCACCATGCCCGCCAGCGTGCGCCGGGCCCGCGTGAGCTTCCCATCGTCGCGCGTCCAGAGGCTGGTGGCCAGGTCGTGGGGATTGTCGAACAGCGAGAAGCGGACGAACGCCTCGAAGTCGGGAAGCGCCATGGTGACCAGGATGGGCATGAACAGCTCGGTGGTGGCGAGCTTGTATTCGCGCACGCCCTTGCCGTCCCAGTCGTGCGTAAGCGTGGTCCGCGGTGTCACGCCGTCGATCAGCGCAGGCTTCACCGCCTCCGCATTCTGCCCGTATTCGCCCGCCGCGCGCCCGCCCTCCCGGACCACCTTGAGCCCAGCCTTGCGCGCCTCGGCGACCAGGTCCAGGGCGGTCTGCGCCTTGTGCACCATCAGCGGGCCCAGCGTCCTCTCCCCCGCGTCGGGCCTGCGTGGGTCGGCGACCGTCCAGCGATCCATCTCGGCCGCGACGAGCGGCACCAGCCGGTCGAGGGTGGCCCGGGACCCGGAGATGCCGTGCAGGCCGGTGCACTTGTGGCTGGACAACCCGAGCTTCGCGTAGGTCAGTCGGGCGGCGATCTTCTGCAGCTCGTCGGCCTGGTAGCCGTCGTCGACCCAGGCCCAGTTGCAGCCGCCGCCCTCGAACCGGGTGCGCAAAAGGCCGCGCCCGGCGGAGATCGCGCGCGCCGTCTCCGACGAGCCGGTCACTGCCACCACCGCGGCGCGGTGATCGGTGGCCAAGGGCGCAATGCCCTTGCCGAAGCCCTCCACCTTCTGCACGAAGCGGGGGTCCGCGCCGGCGGCGAGGAACGCGCGGACCATGGACGTATTGGTGAGCGCCGCGAAGGGGTGCCCCTTGAGGATCCACGGGCACCCGGCGAGGTACGCGCCGGCCAGGTGGATCGTCGGAATGCCCCAGATGAAGTTCATCGGCGTCACGATCACCGCCAGACCCGCCGGCAGCCACGCGTCGCGCCAGTAGCGCTGCCCCGGGAACATGTCGGGGACCATCTCGCCCTGGATGGCCGCCTCGAAGCTTCCCTCCAGGTGATCGCAGGCGCGCTTGGCCTCGAAGAAGTCCTTCTCCGCCTCCAGCCGCGTCTTGGGAATCTGCTGGCGGATCTCGTGCAGGTACTCCTCGGTGAAGTAGTTCAGGATGCGCGAGACGTTCTTCACTACCTGCTTGCGGTAGGCGAGCCCCTCCTCGGCCCAGGCGAGCGACTTCCACACCTCGTCGCCGTAGGCGAGGGCGGCCTCGACGTCCTGCTTCCCGCTGGCGGGTACGTCGAACAGCTTGAC
>DATFUN010000270.1:0-8980 GCA_035260805.1 Myxococcales bacterium
GGGGCGGCCCCGGCGCGCACGCCATCCGGGGCCGCCGAAGAGATCACTGCCGACCGAATCGGCCGCCCGGTCTAGAAGACATACGCTCCGGTCAGCATGAATTGGTTCGCTTCCGGAGTTCCCGCGTTGGTGGTGTTCGTCACGAAGTGCAAGTACTCGAGCCCGATCAGGAACCCACCCTGCAGGTAGCGCAGCATTCCCGCGTAAGTGCGGTTCTGGAGCCGCGTCAGACCCGCGTTGCGGATGTCCTGATCGTTCGGGTCCGAGGTGCCGGCGAAAGCCCACACGCTCCACTCGGGCGTGAAGTTGAACCCGAGCTGGCCCCAGGCACCCCACTCGTGCACGTTGCCGCGATCGTCGTTCTGGAACTGGACCAGGTTGGCGACGAAGGGCGCCAGGTTCTTGCCCACGTACGCCTCCCCCTGAACCACGATGGGACCGATGATGGCCCTGGCTCCGGCCTCACCCGCAACGATGTCGATGTCGTTGGGCCTTCCGGGCGCCTCGTCGACGCCGAAGCCGGCGCGGTGCGCCTGGCCGTAGTGGCCGGCGACGAACAGGCGGAAGTCCTTGCTGGACACCTGCAGGCGCGCCTCGACGGCGGGCAGGCCGGACTCCTCGCCGTGACTGGTGGCCGCGAGCGTCCACTCCGGGATGGTGGCGCCCGGCGGGGTGGGAATCGCGCTGCCGGCGAGGGTCTGGACCTGGTCCGTCAGCGCCTTCCACTGCGAGCGCATGACAGCGATGGCGAACTCCGCGTTCAGCCCGCCGCCCAGCGGCATGTTCTGGTAGAGCGCGATCATCGGCACGCGCCAGCCGATCTCGCCTGCCTGATAGCTCAGCGGGTATCCCAGGTGGCCGGCGCTGGCAGGCACGTACGGCGCCTGCCAGGGCGAGCTGCCGATGAGAAGCTGGTGGTCCTGGCCGAATCGGATGGCCGTGTTGCCCCAGATGAGCTCGGCGTAGGCGAGCCGCAGGCGCGGCAGAACCGAGACGTCGCCGAAAGTGCCGGGACCCGCATTGTTCGAGAAGTCGAATTCCACCACGCCCTTCGGTGTCCCGCCCCACAATACCTTCGGTCCGGCCAGCGAGAAGTTCAGGCGCGAGGTGCGCACGTCGCCGCCGAAGAGCTGCTTGTGGGCGTTCGCCTGCGAGGTCACGAACCACGCCTGCTGGCCATTGCTGGGAGCGATCTGCTGGTCTTGCCAGTACATCGAGCCGGCGATGTAGCCGTGGAAGGCGAACGTGAAGTCGGACTTCTCCTGCGCCGCTGCGGGCATGCCGCCGGCGACCGCGATCGCAACGAGCAGCATCGAGCGCAGGATGCGTGGTCCTTGCATGATTTCTCCTCTCGGAATTGGCGGCGCGTGGGATCGCCGCGGAGGTAGGTCGCGGCATCTTGTCCAAAATTACTGTCAAAACGCAAGCACCCGGCGGGAGCGCTCCCGCTAAGCGAGAGCGCAACGCTTTGCGTTACCGTACGTGAGCGGCGATCAGGGGCCGGTATCCCTCGTCACCTGGATCTCGTCCGCGTGGCGCGAAGACGGGTCCATGGTCGCGCGGACCTGCTGGCCTTCGTGGATGCCCGACATCCCTTTCGACATGGTCTGCCCGCTGGAGTCCACGAACCGGGTGGTGTCATCGATGATGATGACGATGGACGTGCCGGCGGCCTGATCCAGCGTGATGCGGCCGGCGCTCGGATCGACGTTCGCGACCTGGCCTCTCGCGGACCTCCTATTGCTCGACGCCATCCCGCTGGCCGTGCCTTGCGCGCCCACCGGTCCGCCGGGCCCCTCGATCGCTCCGTTGAGCGAAGTGGTCGTGCCCGAGGTGCCCGCCGGCACCCCGGCGGCGATGTCGACCGCCGAACCACTCGCGGGGCTCTCTCGAACTGGAGTCCCCTGCATGGTCGCGGTGGGCCGGGTTTCCTTGTCGGAACTGGAGCATGCGGCCGCCAGCGCGGCAGCCGCGATGAATGAACCGATGCGAACGGACATGGTTTTTCCTCCGTAACGTTGGATGCTCCGGCGCGTGCATCTGCTGCGCACGCGAGCAACGAACGAAAACCGCAGCGCGCGTTCGCCGCGCGAGGTCGCGCTTGCCCGCTCGCCCAGCGCTGGTGTACGGATTTCGCCTGCCCGCCCGCCGTGGAGGCCCCAAGATGCGCTTCGGACGCTGGAGCTTTCGTCTGGCCGCCGTCGTAGTGCCCCTTGCGCTCGCCGCCTGCAAAGGCGGCGGCAGCTCGGGCGATGCGGTAGCGGGCAGCAGCGCACAAGCGAAGGCCCCGGCCAAGCTGGGCGCCGCGCTGAGCATGACCGGAGCGGCCGCCACCTACGGCCAATCGCAGAAGAACGGGCTGGAGGCGGCCACCGAGGAGGTAAACGCCTCGGGCTCGCTGCAGGGCATCAAGCTCGAGCTCCTGGTGGAGGACGACGCGACCAGCAAGGAGCAGGGCATCAACGTTTTCCAGCGGTTCATCAATACCGACAAGGTGAGCGTGATCATCGGTCCCACGCTCTCCACCACGGCCACCGCCGCCGACCCGCTGGCGCAGCAGGCGAAAGTGCCGGTGCTGGCGATCTCCAACACCTCCCCCACCGGGATTACCGACATCGGCGACTACATCTGGCGCGACTCGTTGACCGAGGCGCAGGTGGTCCCCGGCGCGGTGAAGAAGGCGAAGGCGAAGCTCGGGTTCAAGACCGCCGCGGTGCTGTACGGCAACGACGACGTGTTCACCAAGGCCGGCTACGACGTGATGAAGAAGGCGCTGGCGGACGAGACCGTCACGGTGGTCGACACGCAGACCTTCGCCAAGCCGGACCGCGACTTCAGCGCGCAGCTCACCGCGATCAAAGGCAAGAAGCCCGACATCCTGGTCGTCTCGGCGCTGGCCGACAACGCCGCCGCCATCGTGGCGCAAGCGCGGCAGCTCGGGTACGCGGGGCCCATCCTGGGCGGCAACGGCTTCAACAGCCCCGCCTTCATCAAGAACGCCGGGCCCGCCGCGGAGGGCGTCCTGGTCGGCACTTCCTGGAACTCGGCCAGCACAGCGCCCGCCAACCAGCGCTTCAAGGAGCTGATGCAGAAGCGCGGCACGAACCCGGACCAGTTCTCCGCGCAAGCATACTCGGGCGTGCTGATCATTGCGGAGGCGGTGCGCAAGGCGGGCTACAAGACGGGGCGCGACGACATCAAGAACGGCTTTGCGCAGGTGAAGGACCTGGACACACCGCTGGGGAAGTTCTCCTTCACCCCGTCGCGCGACGCGCAGCACGAGCCCGCGGTGCAGCAGGTGAAGGACGGGAAGTTCCAGATCGTCGAATAAAGCAACAGCGCCGCCCTATCGGCGGCGACTGGAGAGCCCTTCGCGATGTGGCAGCAGGCGATCAACGGCGTCTTCCTCGGTGCGATCTACGCGCTGTTCGCCGTCGGGTACGCCCTGGTCTTCGGCGTGCTGGACATCTTGAACCTCGCGCACCAGGCGGTGTTCACGGTCAGCGCCTTCGTCGCGCTCGCCTTCGTCGCCGGCGGGAGCATGCCGCTGGCGATTGCCATGCCGGTCGCGCTGCTGGCTGCCGGCCTGATCGGCATCGGCCTGGAGCGGGTTGCATTCCGTCCGCTCCGCGGGCGGAGCGACTCCAACATCTCGGGCCTGATCAGCTCGCTGGCGGCCGCCACCATCCTGGAGGCGGTCGCTTTGCAGATCTGGGGACCTGACGTGCGCCGCTTCCCGCAGGGCACGTTCCCGGACAAGCCGCTGAGCGTCCTGGGCGCGACGGTATCCGCGCTGCAGCTCACCATCATCGCGGTCTCGGTCGCCCTCATGGCGGCGCTCACGGCCTTGCTGCGCGCGACGCGGCTCGGGCGACAGATCCGCGCGGTGGCCGAATCGCCGCGCGCCGCGCGCATCCTGGGCGTGGACGTGGACCGGGTGATCGCGTGGTCGTTCTTCCTCTCTTCCGCGCTGGGGGGCGCGGCGGGCGTCCTCTTCGGGGTCGCCTTCAACAGCGTCTCGCCCGACATGGGCCGCAGCGTGGAGCTGAAAGGGCTCGCGGTGATCATCCTGGGAGGGATGGGCAGCATCGCGGGCGCGGTGATCGCCGGCTTCGCGCTCGGCCTCTTGGAGGTCCTGACCGTCGTGCAGCTCGGCTCCAGCTGGCGGGACGCGGTGTCCTTCGGCGTGCTCTTCCTGGTGCTCCTGGTGCGGCCGTCCGGCCTCCTCGGCAAGGCCGCCATCCGCGAGGCCTGAATTGAGCGACCTTGCCAGCTTCTTCCTCACCTACCAGTCGCTCTTCTCCTTCATCGGGCTGAACAGCCTCCTCGCGCTCTCCGTCTACTGCACGCTGTGCTGCGGCCAGCTCTCGCTGGCGAACGCGGGGTTCATGGCGATCGGCGCGTACGCCGGAGCGCTGCTGACGCAGAACGCGCACGCACCCTACGCGCTGGCGCTGCTCGCGGGCGCGCTGGTTCCCGCCTTGGTCGCAGTCCCGCTGGGCCTTCCGGTGCTGCGCCTGCGCGGCGTCTATCTCGCCATCGCCACCGTCGGGTTCGGAGAGGTGGTGCGGCTCGGGTTCGTCAACTGGAGCTACACGAACGGTGCGCTCGGGCTGGTCGCGATCCCGCAGAAGACGCAGCCCTGGATGATCTGGCTGGCGCTGGCCGTGGTCATGTTCGCGCTGGCGCGGCTGCGCGGCTCGCGGGCCGGCTACGCGCTGGAGGCCATCCGCGAGGACGAACCGGCGGCGCGGAGCATGGGCATTCCCAGCACGCGGTACAAGCTGTCGATGTTCGTGGCGGGAGCGGCGATCGCTGGACTTTCGGGCGCGCTCGAGGCGCACCTCACGTACATGGTCGCGCCGAACGGATACGGATTCTCGCGCGCGGTGGACATGCTGGTCTACGCGGTGGTGGGCGGCGACGCGGTGTTCTACGGGCCTGTGGCCGGCGCGGCGTTCCTCACCGTGCTTCCCGAGGCGCTGCGCGGCGCCGCCCGCACATTGGGCCTTTCACCCGGACCGCTGCGAATGTTCGTGAACGGCGCGATCCTGCTCGGGGTTATCCTCTTCCTGCCGAACGGCATCGTCTCGCTGCCGCGCACGCTGCGCGCGTTGCGGCTGCGAAAGGCGTCGCGTGCTGCTCTCGGTTGAGGAGCTGGAGCGCAGCTTCGGGGGCGTGCGCGCTCTGGACGGGGCGGCGGTCCAAGTGGCGCGCGGCGAGGTGCACGGGCTCATCGGGCCCAACGGCGCGGGCAAGACCACGCTGCTCAATGTCGTCTCAGGCCTGTTTCCCCCGACGCGCGGGCGCATCTTGCTCGGAGGCGATCGCATCGACGGGCTGCCGCCCCATCGCATCGCCTCGCTCGGCATCACGCGCACGTACCAGAACATCCGGCTGTTCCCCGGGCTCACCGCCTTGGAGAACGTGATGGTCGGCGCGCATCTCGTCCGCCCGGGGGACACGCTGCGCCGCATGTTCTTCCTTCCCTCGGCGCGCGCCGACGAGGCGCGTGCGCGCGATGCCGCGCTGCAGCTCCTCTCCCGCGTCGGATTGCGCGAGCGCGCGCACGACCGGGTCTCCGGCCTGTCCTACGGCGACCAGCGGCGCGTCGAGATCGCCCGCGCGCTCGCCTCTTCGCCGCGGCTGGTGCTGCTGGACGAGCCGACCGCCGGGATGAACGCCGCCGAAGTCCAAGCCGTGGCCGCCGTGATCCGGCAGGTCGCGACCCAGGGGCAGTCGGTGCTGCTGGTCGAGCACAACGTGCAGCTCGTCATGCAGGTTTGCGATCGGATCACCGTGCTGAATTTTGGCAAGGTGATCGCGCACGGCGAGCCGGCGTACGTCGCCGGCCACCCCGAGGTGATCGCCGCCTACCTGGGGACCGCGGCATGAGCGAGACGCCGCTGCTCGAGGTCCGCGGGCTGCACGTGTTCTACGGACACGTGCACGCGGTGCGGGGCGTGTCGCTGACGGTCCGCCGGGGACAGATCGCGGCGCTCATCGGGCCGAACGGCGCTGGGAAGAGCAGCACGCTCAATGCCATCGCCGGCCTGCTGCGGCCGGCCGCGGGCGAGGTGCTGCTCGACGGGCAGCCGCTGGCGAGGCTTCCCGCGCATCGGGTGGCGCGTTCGGGCGCCGTGCTGGTCCCGGAGGGCCGGGGAATCCTGCAGCGCATGACCGTGGAGGAGAACCTGAAAGTCGCGGCCGAGATGCATCCCGGGCGCGACCTGCGCGAGCGCATCGACGGGCAGCTCCGGCGCTTCCCTTCGCTGGAGCGGCGCCGCGACCTCCCCGCCGGCCAGCTCTCCGGCGGGGAGCAGCAGATGCTGGCTATCGCCCGCGCCTTGCTGCAGCGCCCGCGCCTGCTGCTCCTCGACGAGCCGTCGATGGGGCTTTCGCCGGTGCTGGTGCGGCAGGTCTTCGACATCCTGGCGGGCATCCAGCGCGAAGGCATCGCGCTGCTGCTGGTCGAGCAGAACGCGCGGGCGGCGCTCGCGCTGTCGGAGCACGCCTACGTGTTGGAGCGCGGGCGGATCGCGCTGGACGGTCTGGCCCGCGACTTGTACCGGGACGAGCGGCTGCAGGCCGCGTACCTGGGGGGAGACGTGAAGGCGTAACCGCGTACTCGCTTGGCCCGCCGGCCAGACGCCGCTGCCTCGTCCGGCGCGAATCCGCCGCCCCGTGCGTACGTTCGCTGACGTCCATCGGAGGAGCACATGAAGCTTGCCAGGATTGCACGCAACCTCATCCTCGCCAGGATCGCCTGGCGGTACATTGCCCGGCGCCGCGCCCTGGCGCGTCGGCGTCGTGCGCGGAGGGCGATGGTGCCCGTCCTGATCGCTGGCGGCGCGGGCATACTCTGGACGGCCAGGCGGCGCATTCTCGCCGGCGCGCAGGACGGCGTGGAGGTCGCGACGCCGGCGGGCGAGCGGTCGAGTGGGGCAGGTCCGAGCGAGGGACCCCAGCACGGTCTTCGGAAGCCCGAGCAGGTGGAGCCTCCTACGCGCGGCGACGGAAAGGCCGCAACGCGCGCGACCAGCGCACTTGGCGCGTCGGATTACCGCCAGCCGGCGCCCGGCCGGAAGAAACACCGCAAGCGCGCACGCCGGCAAGGCGCCGAGGAGCGCGAGAAAGCGGAACGGCAATCTGCGCAGGGCGGCAAGGTGAACGTCGAGGTCAACGAAACATCGGAGCTCCGCGCGCCACTCGGCGATCTCAAGCACTGAGCCCAGTCGAACGCGACGGACTCCGGCCGTCGGCCGCGCTGCTGCGAGCCTGCCTCGCCTTCTTCGCTGGCGATCACGACGACGTAGCCATCCAGGTCGCGGAGCCACAGTTCCCGATGGCGCGCGTTCGCGTTCACATGGACGTCCTCGACCAGTGCTGGTTGTGGCTACGGCAGAGCAGCCGGATCCGGTCCGCTCGGTGGAGATGGGTCCGCGCGAAGCCGTCGCGGTGATCGAATTCCAGGGCGCCGGTCTCGGGGCACCTCCGGCCGCGCTCGTCGGAGAACGTGCAGCGGCCACCATCACGCTCGAAGACTTCGCGCTTGATGGCATCGGGGATATGACGCGAGCAGGATTCGTCGAGGCTCTTGGTCCGAGGCACTGAGCGATTCGACAACGGTTTGCGAGTTCATCATGCTGATCTCGTAGCACCGCGTTTTTCGAAGGCCTCCGGACGCCGCGCGCACGCGCTGCAGGACAGGTCGGCCGGAGAACAGGACCGACGCGCAACGGCCGCTCTCAACGTGGCCCCGGCAACGACACGGCCGGTTTTGTGGGTGGTCCGGGTCCGCCTTCAAGACGGCCTGCCAGATCTGTCAACCGGAAACGACCTGAATACGTAACTTGTCCGATACGCCTTGGGAACTCGCCCCGGGGCGGGCCGCAGTGCGTCAGAGGAGCGACGAACCCGCCGGCCCGTTTGGCCGCTGTCCTACGAGGTAACGCGAGCGTCCCGCAGGGCCCTACAATTTGGCATCGAATTGCGTATGGTGTCCCCGGATCCTCCGCCGGCGTCCCTCGTGCCCTGCGCGGCCACGGAGCCCATGTAGACGGCCATGAGCGTCCGGTCACCGAGTGATCAGGGCGCAGGCGGCGGCTTCCGCTTCTTCAGGCGGAACGTTCCAACGCCCTTCGCGACGAGGTGCCCGGCGGCGTCGCGCACCTCGCCCTCACAGAACACCAAGGTCTTCCCGCCGCGCAGCACCCGGCCTTCCGCGGTGAGCGAGCCGGCGCCGGAGTGCAGGAAGCTGACGTTCAGGTTCGCGGTGACCACGCCGAACCCCGCGGTGACGGTGGAGCGCACCGCCGAACCCATCGCCACGTCGAGCAAGGTCATCACCACGCCGCCATGCGCGAAGCCCCAGCTGTTGGTCAGCTTCTCGCGCATCTCGAGCGACACGAGCGCCCGGCCCTTCTCGCGGTGCCCGGGCCGGGCGCCGAGCAGATCGAGGAAAGGGATTTTGACGCCGAAGAAGGCGCTGCCCACGGACTCGGTCACGCGATGCAGGCGCCTCCGTCGACCGCGATGTACTGCCCGGTGACGTGCCGCGAGGCCTCCGAGGCGAGAAAGGCGATGGTGCCCTTCAGGTCCTCGTCGCCGCCGAGCCGCCCGAGGGGCGTCGCCGCGATCACCGATTTCTCGATCTTCTCCAGGAGGCCGCGCGACATCTTGGAGGGGAAGAAGCCGGGGCAGATGGCGTTCACGTTGATGCCGTACTTCCCCCACTCCGAGGCGAGCGCGCGGGTGAAGTTGAGCAGCGCCGCCTTGCTGGTGTTGTACGCGATGGTGGTCATGCCCGAGCCGCCGCCGTAGAGGCCCGCCACCGAGGAGATGTTCACGATCTTCCCCGAGCGCTTCGGGATCATCACCCGCTTGCCGACGTCCTGGGTGAGGAAGAACACGGCGTTCACGTTGAGGTTCATCACCTTGTTCCAGCCGTCCGCTGGATACTCCTCGGCGGGCGCGCCCC
>DATFUN010000271.1:0-2882 GCA_035260805.1 Myxococcales bacterium
CACGAGCCATTCGAGGGGGCGGGCACGCTGCGCGACGCGCTCTCCGGCTGCGACGTCCGCGTCGTCCGGACCTTCGCCGGCGACCCGGTCCCCGACGGGCTTGCTGACGGCGGCCTCGTGGTCCTCGGCGGAGCAATGGGCGTCTACGAGGCCGACCGGTACCCGCACCTGAGCGACGAGATGAGGCTCCTCAAAGCCGCGGTGCGGGACGGCTTGCCCGTGCTGGGCATCTGCCTGGGGAGCCAACTGCTCGCAGCCGCGCTGGGCGGCTCGGTCGCGAAAGCTCCGCGCAAGGAGATCGGCTGGTTCGAGGTGGCCCTGCTGCCGGCCGCGCGCGAGGACCCGCTGTTCGCCGGCGCGCCGCCTTCGTTCGACGCCTTCCATTGGCACGGCGACGCATTCACGCTGCCGCCCGGGGCGCTCCCTCTCGCCGCGTCTTCCCTGACTCCGCTGCAGGCCTTCCGCATGGGCCCGCGCGCCTGGGGCGTCCAGTTCCATCTGGAGACGGACGCGCAGGTGCTGGCCGCCATGCTCGACTCCGGCGCGGAGGAGATGCGCGAGGCCGGCGCCGACCCCGCGCCGATCCGCGCCAGCGCCGCCGCCGGGCTGCCCCGGCTGCGCGAGCTGGCCCTGCGGATCTTCGGCCGCTGGGCGGAGCTGCTCTAGCCCGCGCGCGCGGGGACCTTCGCGTCCCCGAACGCCTGGTCGAGCAAGAGCTGCTGCTCGTACCGGTGCGCGGCGGCGCTGCCGGTGGCCGGGCTGGCGCTCTCGGGCCGGCTGACGCAGCTGATGCGGCGGAGCGAGTACCGCGCCCGCAGGTAGTACCAGGCGCCCATGTTGAACGGCTCCTCCTGCACCCAGACGAGCTTGGCGGACTCGGAGTAGGGCGCGACTGCCTTGGAGAGCTCCTCCGGCTCGAGCGGGTAGAGCTGCTCGATGCGCACCAGCGCGACGTCGTCGCGCTGCTTCACCTCGCGCGCGGCGAGCAGGTCGTAATAGACCTTGCCCGAGCTGAGCAGGACGCGCTTCACCTTGCGCGGGCTGACCGACTCGTCCGGGATGATGCGCTGGAACCCGCCCTCCGAGAGGTCGGTCAGGGTGGAGACGGCGTGCTTGTGCCGGAGCAAGCTCTTCGGCGTCATGATCACCAGCGGCTTGCGCCAGGGACGCAGCACCTGCCGCCGCAGCGCATGGAAGTATTGCGCAGGCGTGGTCAGGTTGCACACCTGCATGTTGTCTTCCGCGGCGAGCTGCAGGAAGCGCTCCAGGCGAGCCGAGGAGTGCTCCGGCCCCTGGCCCTCGAAGCCGTGCGGCAGGAGGAGGACCACTCCGGAGAGGCGGTTCCACTTGTCCTCCGCCGAGGAGATGAACTGGTCGATGACCACCTGCGCGCCGTTGGTGAAGTCGCCGAACTGCGCCTCCCAGCAGGTGAGCCACTCCGGAGTGTCGAGCGAGAAACCGTAGTCGAACCCCAGCACGCCGGCCTCGGAAAGCGGGCTGTCGTAGATCTCGAATCGCCCCTGGCCTGCGCGCAGGTTCGCGAGCGGCGTGTACCGGCGGCCGTTGCGCACGTCAGAGAGCACCGCGTGGCGCTGGGAGAACGTGCCCCGCCGGCTGTCCTGGCCGCTGAAGCGGATCGGCGTGCCTTCGTCGAGCAGCGTGGCGAAGGCCAGGTGCTCTCCGGTGGCCCAGTCGAACGGCTCTTCCCCGCCGCCCTCGGCGAGCTTCTTGCGCAGCTCGAGCAGCTTGGCGATCTTCTCGTGCGGCGTGAAGTCCGCGGGCACCCGCGCGGTCGCCTGGAGCAGCGCCCGCAGCTTGGACATGGGCACCGCGGTGGGGACCTCGGGAGTATTGGCATCGGGTCCGCCGCGGTACTTGGACCACAGGCCGGCCATCGCGCTCTCCGCCCGCTTGGCGCCCGTCTTGCGCGTGCGCTCCAGCTCCCCCTCCAGCTGATGCACGCGCGCGTGCATCAGCTCCTCCGCCTCCTGCGGCGTGGCGATACCGCTCTCGGCCAGCTTGCGCGCGTAGATGGCGCGCGCCGGCGGCTTCTGCCGGATGACCTCGTACATCACCGGCTGCGTGAAGCTGGGCTCGTCGGCCTCGTTGTGCCCGTACTTGCGGTAGCAGTAGAGGTCGATGAGCACGTCTTGACCGAAGGTCTGCCGGTACTCGATGGCGAGCTGCACCGCCCAGACCACAGCCTCCGGATCCTCGCCGTTCACGTGGAACACCGGCGCGCGCAGCACGCGGGCGATGTCGGTGCAGTACGGAGTCGAGCGCGCGTCCTCGGGGTTGGTGGTGAAGCCGACCTGGTTGTTGATGACCACATGGATGGTGCCGCCGGTCGTGTAGCCTTCCAGGTTGGCGAGGTTCAGGGTCTCGGCGACCAGCCCCTGCCCGGCGAACGCGGCGTCGCCGTGGATGAGGACCGGCAGCACCTTCTTGCGCTCCGGATCGCGCGGCTGGTCGCGGTCCTGCTTGGCGCGAACGCGCCCCTCGACCACCGTGTTCACCCACTCGAGGTGGCTGGGGTTGAACGCGAGCGAGAGGTGGAGCTCCTTGCCCGTGTGCGTGACCCGGTCGGACGAGTACCCGAGGTGGTACTTCACGTCGCCGCGGCCGAGGAGCTCCTGCGCATCCTTGTCCTCGAACTCGGCGAAGATCGCGGTCAGGTCCTTGTGGAGGATGTTGGCGAGGATGTTGAGGCGGCCGCGGTGCGCCATGCCGATGACGATCTCCTCGCCGCCGCGCTCGCCGAACTCCTCGATCAGCCAGTCCATCAGCGGGATCAGGCTCTCGCCGCCCTCCAGCGAGAAGCGCTTGGCGCCGATGTACTTCTTGTGCAGGAAGGTCTCGAGGGTCTCGGCGTCGGTGAGACG
>DATFUN010000272.1:0-3060 GCA_035260805.1 Myxococcales bacterium
TCCTCGCCGGCGGCATCGCCGGCCGCAGGGTGCGACCTCGCGCTCCCGGCCACGCGCCACAAGCCGCGGAAGAGGCAGATCCCCGGCTGCTGCTGGCACTGCAGGCGCTTGTCGGCCACCGACTCGGGCCACAGCGGCTGGTACCGGATCATCAGCCTCGAGCGGGCGCCCTTCGCCTTCTGCACTTCGGCGGAGCTCTCGAGCGAAACGTGGAGCGAATCGTAGTCGGCGAGGTGGAACGCCGCCGAGGCGCCCAGGTGGTAGGGGATCTCGTCCGCGGCGAGATTGGCGAGCCCCGGTTCCAGCTTCCCCAGCGAGGATCGGAGCTGGGCCGCGAGGCGCTCGCGCTTCAGCCTGCAGGCGCGCTCGCTTGCCAGGTCGCAGCGGCCGAACACGCCCGCCATCGCCTCGTCGTCGAAGGAGGCCCGCTGGAGCGCGCGCAAGAGCGGAGTGGCGCGCTTCGGTGCGCGCGGATCGAACGGAGCGAAGACCGGGAAGGCCAGGCTCTGCGCTGCCATCTCGGCATCGCGTGGGCGCTCCACGTCGATGCCGCGGATGTAGAGGCAGAGCCCGCGCGGATGCCGATCGAAGAACGCGCGCAGATCGCTTGCCGTCTCGGAGCTGCCGGCCGCGGACAGGGTGGCGGCGCTCCACGGCTGCGCGTCGATGAAGCGCGAGGCGGTGGTGGCGGTGACGGCCTCGCTGACCAGCGTGCTCAGGTGGATGCTCATCGGCACCGCGCCGCACGCGGCCGGCGCGATCGAGGAGGGCGTCTTCGCCTGCGCGAGGGCCTGGTAATAGGCGAGGCTCGTTGCCACGTCGTCGGGGTGGATGTCCGCCGTCTGCCCCTGGAAGCAGGCTCCCTCCGCGCAGGTGCGGACCACGCCGCAGTAGATCAGCGCGCTCGCCGCCTTGCTGAGGGCGCAGTTGACCTCGCCCGCGCTGCACGCCTCGAGCCTTCCCGGTTGCAGCACCGCCGCGGGCGCCTCGCTCGCGGCGGCGCCCTGCGGGCCTCGCCGCGTCGAGCGCAGCGCGGGAAGGAAGAGGGCGTCGTGCAACTGCTGCTCGGTCAGCGTGGCGTACTGGCCGGGGCAGAGGGGCGTCACGCGTCCGCTGACTTCGTAGATGAGCAGGTCACCCACCTCGTCCACGGCCTGCATCTCGCAGCCGGGGGGCGTCCCGCCCGTCGCGTAGCCGAGGAACGCAAAGGTCATGTCGCCGCCGCCGCGCAACCCGCACTTGAGCAGGACCGGACCCGTGGCCTCGCGCACCTTGAACAGCGCCTGATCTCCGCGCAGCGCGAAGGTGGCCTGCTTGCGCACGCCTTCCGGCAACGTGCGCTCGACGCGCAGCGCGCCGAGGCGCTCCGCCAGCGACCACTCGGAGGCGGGGCGGATGCGGCCGTTGCTGCGCACGTACGCCGCACCGGAAGCGGCGGCGCCGGCGAGCGCGAGCAGGGCGGCTACGACCGTGCGCAACGCGAAGCTCCTCAGTAGTCCCGCCGTCGAAGGCTGAAGAAGTAGAAGACCTGGTTCTCCACCGTGGGCGTCAGCGCGACGTCGAACTCGCCCTCGGCGCGGCGCGAGACGTCGCCCGGGTCGGACAGATCGGCGACCCGCTCGTAGATGCGGCCGAGCTGCGGATGGCGTCCCTGCCGGGTGACGCTCTCGCTTCCGTAGCGGAACTGGTGCGAGCTGGCGATGGCGACCAGGGTGCCCGCCTGGGGCTTGCGCCGCAGCGTGACGCGGACGCTCACGTTCGGATCGCAGCTCGACAGGGTCACGCTGCTGGGCGCCTCGGGCCTGTCCACGGTGACCTCCTGCGGCCGCTCGACGCTTTCGCTTCGAGGCAGGCAGACAGGCCCGTCGAAGTGGCCAGGGCGGGCATCGCCGCGCAGCCGCTCGAGCGCCTCGCACGCGTCGCGCGCGCAGCGGTCCAGCTTCTGCACCCAGCTCTCGCTGAACCCGAACGGCGGCGGGAAATCGAGCGCGCGGCCCTCCGGCGGGGCGGGGGCGGCAAGCTCCCGATTCGAGAGCGAGAAGAGCTTGCGCACGGAGGCGGCGATCTCCTCGGGGCACTTGCCGGCCCGGACGGGGCACAGCCGGTTGGTGACGCCGTGCCCGTCGAGCGCCGCGCGATAGGCGTCGCGCAGGCCCTGCCTTATCTCGCGAGCGCTGAGCGGCCGGCCGCCGCAGACCAGCGGTCTGGGGGAGAAGTCGAGGACGTGGGTGCCGCCCTCGACGAAGATCTTGTAAGCCACCACGGACTTCACCCGGCGCTGGATCGCCTCCGGGTCGAAGAGCTTGCACAACAGCTCGCCCGTCGCTGCCGAGACGGCGCGCGCGATCTCGTCGTGCCCGGGTTCGCGGTCCAGCTCGGCGTAGATGCTCTCGAGGTGCTCCGACACCTGGCGGAGATCCTTTTCCGCGAGGCCGGCGAACAGGGCGCCCACGTCCGCCGCGATCGGGTCGCAGAGCAATTCGCGAGAGCGGCGGAGCCGTCCGCGCAGGGCCGAGATGACCTGGCCTCCGGTCTTCGCCATCGGCTGGCCGGCGCCCTCGCCGAGGAGCGCCGCGACCGCTCGCCCCTCGGCGTCGGGATCGCGCACCGGAGCTCCCCCGAGCCGTCCGATGCACCGCCGTCCTTGCGGTGGCGCAGGCCACTCGCGCACCCGCAGCTTCGCCGGGCGGGACAGCCCGGGCACCCGCACGGGGACGTCCGAACGCGGATCGACCCAGTCGAGCCGCGCCTCCGCATCGGAGAGATCGCGGATGCGCGGGAGGGCCGCCTTGCGCCGATCGAGCGCGGCGCGATCGGGAGCCATCGCCAGCGCGACCCATTGCGCCGCGGTCGGCTTGTCCTCGGAAGGCAGAGCGGCGAGCTGCGCCGCGAGATCGAGATTCAGGGCACTCGCCCGCAACCGGCCCGCGGAGCGTGGCCGCAACGAAGCCGGCCATCCTCCTCCGCGGGCCGCGGCCGCCGCGACCGGCAGCGCATCGAGCGCGGCCGTCGCGGCCTCCCAGGAGAGCAGCACCGCCGGCGCGTCGGGCAGCTGGGGCG
>DATFUN010000273.1:0-11214 GCA_035260805.1 Myxococcales bacterium
CGACCTGACCGTGACCCGCACGCTCGATTTCACCAACTCGCTGACCAACGCCCAGGTCGGCGGAGATCCGCAGACTCCGGTGTTCACGGCCAAGGCGGGAACGCCGACCATCTTCCGCTTCCTCCACCCGGGCGGACACAACCGCAACAACGTCATGCAGATCCACGGGCACGTCTGGGAGGAGGAGCCGTACGTCGACAGCTCCCGCTCGATCGGCGACAACCTCCTCTCGGAGTGGAAGGGCGCATCGATGGGCCACGGGCCTTCCAACCACCTCGACGTGCCGCTGCGGAACGGCGCGGGAGGAAAGTTCAAGGTCCCCGGCGATTATCTGTACCGCACGCACCAGTCGTTCCAGTTCGACGGCGGAATGTGGGGAATCTTCCGCGTCACGCCGTAGGTTCCACGCTCGCACGGGGCGCAAACCAGACGATCGGTTTGCGCCCCGACTTCCCTGAATCAGCCGATTCGAACAGGACCGGAATGCCGATCAGGAATCGATTGCTGGCGATGGTCTGCGCGGTGCTCTCGGTCGCGGCGGCGGACCCGCAGACGCTGGACGCGGACGGAGTGAAGATCGAGTTCGCCGTTCGGCCCGTCGCGGGGACCGAGCTCGTCGAAGGCGGCGACGCCGAGGTGCAGTTCAAGGTCCTCGACAAGAACACGAATACTCCGCTCACCGGCTTGCATCCGGCGGCATGGCTCGACCTCAAGAAGCCCTCCGACACGGGTGGCTGCAGCGCGAAGATCGAGTCCTTCCTCCAGGCGAGCCTGAGCGCGCGCGCCGACATCGATCTCAACGTCTATTACGCGCTGGCGCTGAACGGCGACGGCACCATCACCGTGGTGGATCCCATCTTCGGCTATGGCGGCAGCAAGTTGCTCGCGTATCTGGAGCTGATGGGCCGCGGCGAGGATTGGCGCCTCCGGAGGGACCAGAAGCGGATCTTCGTCGCCATGCCGGAAGCCAATCGGGTCGCGGTCATCGCCACCGCGACCTGGAAGGTGACCGACAACGTCGATGCCGGTCCCAAGCCTGCCCGGCTCGCCTTGCAGCCCGACGAAAAATACCTGTGGGTCGGACGCGAAGGCGGCGTGACGGTCGTCGACGCGGAAACGCTGCGGGTGGCCGCCCGAATCGAGACGGGGTCCGGGGCACACGAGATCGCCTTCTCCGACGACGACAGACACGCGTTCGTGACCAACGAACGGTCCGGTACGCTCTCGGTCATCAGCGTTCCCCGCCTCGCGCTGATGAAGACCCTGCGGACCGGGCGGCGCCCGGTATCGCTGGCGTTCTCGTCCCTGGGCAAGACGGTCTACGTGGCGGACGCCGTCGACGGAACCATCGCGGTGGTCGACGGCAGGAAGCACGAGCTGGTCACGCGCATCCGGGCTCGCGGCGGTCTATCGGCCGTGCGCTTCGCGCCAGGGGATCGGTGGGGATTCGCGATCAGCCCCGCGGCGGGCGTCGCGCAGGTCTTCGACGCCTCCACCAACCGGATCGTGCAGACGGCCCCGGCGGGGAAGCGCCCGGACCAGGTGACGTTCACGGCCGGCTACGCCTTCGTGCGGCAGACGGGCAGCGAGACCGTCAACATGATCGATCTGGCCCACCTCGGCCAGGGGTCGTTGTCGGTTGCGGAGTTCCCCGGCGGTCAGCGTGCGCCGGGAGAAGCCGCCCGGAAGATCAAGGCCGACGCCATCGTGCCCTCGCCGGAAGGCGGCTCCGTGCTGGTCGCCAACCCGAAGGACAAGACCATCTACTACTACCAGGAGGGGATGGCCGCCCCGATGGGCAACTTCCAGAACTACGGCCACGAGCCCATGGCGGTGATGGTGGTGGACCGGAGCCTGCGCGAGACCGCGCCGGGCACCTACTCGGCGCCGGTCAGGCTCACCAGTGGCGGCGAGTACGACGCGGCGCTCCTCTTGAGCACGCCGCGCGTCACGCACTGTTTCGCGATGTCGGTCAAACCCGATGAAGCCCGGCGCAAGCGCGCCGACCCGCTGGCACTCGAGTCGCTCCTGAAGGATCGAACGGTCGCCGTCGGAAAGGCGTTTCCCCTGCGCTTCAAGCTGACGGATCCCGCAACGCAGGCTCCGCGCGCCGACCTCCAGGACGTCCGCGTCCTGCTCCTTTCTACAGGTACCTGGCAGAGGCGGGAGTTGGCCCGTCCCATCGGTGACGGCGTCTACGAGATCAACGTCGCCGTGCCGCAGCCGGGTGTCTACTACGTCTTCTACGAATGCCCGTCCTTGCATCTCCGGTTCCACGAGCTGCCGAGCCAGATCCTGTACGCCCGCGACGTCGCTCCCGGAGAGCCGGTCGCCAACTCGACGAGCGGAGGACGACCATGACCCGGCGAATCGCTTTCGCGCTGTTGCTCGGCGCCGGCGGCGCCCTGGCGCAGACGCCACACGATCGGATGCACCACGCCGCCGGCGAACCGGCGCGCGAGGAGGCGATGAAGCCGTCCATTCCCGACCTCGTGCTGCTCAACCAGGACGGGGAGAAAGTGCGCTTCTACAGCGACCTGGTGAAGGGCAAGGTGGTGGCGATCAACTTCATCTTCACCACCTGCACGACCATCTGCCCCCCCATGGGCGCGACGTTCGGCAAGGTCCAGTCGCTCTTGCGGCAGCGCATGGGGAACGATCTGCATCTGATCTCGGTCAGCATCGATCCCGCGAACGATACCCCGCAGCGCCTGAAGGCCTGGGGCGACAAGTTCCACCGTCAGCCGGGCTGGACGTTCGTGACCGGGCCGAAGCCCGAGATCGATGCCCTGCTCGCCTCGCTCGGGGCTTCCGTATCCGGGAAGGCGGAGCACACCCCGATCGTCGTCATTGGCAACGACGCGACCGGTGCCTGGACGCGCGCCTACGGGCTCGGCGGCGCGACGCAGGTGGCGAAGATCATCGATTCGATGGCCGCCGGCCGGCAGGTGGCGCAATGACCGCGCGCCTCGCCGGCGCCCTCGTCTTCCTCTGCGCGCTGCGCGCGGCGGCTGACGGATCGGACGCGGCCCGCAAGTACTTCTCCGACGTGACGCTGGTGGATCAGAACGGGAAGTCGGTGCGGTTCTACAGCGACCTCCTGAAGGGAAAGGTCGTGGTCATCAACTCGTTCTTCGGCACCTGCACCAGCGTGTGCCCTCCGGTGACGCAGAAGCTCGTTCAAATCCAGAATGCCCTCGGCGATCGCTTCGGCAAGGAGGTGTTCTTCCTCTCCCTCACCGTCGATCCCGTCCACGACACTCCGGCGCGGCTCAAGCAGTACGCCGACAAGTACCACGCCAAGCCCGGCTGGTCGTTCCTCACCGGCAAGAAGGAAGACATCGAATGGGCGCTGTACCGGGTCGGCCAATACTCGGCTGAGAAGAACGACCACAGCACCGTTCTCGTGGTGGGGAACGAGCCGAAGCAGTACTGGAAGAAGCTGTTCTCGCTGGCGAAGACGGAAGAGCTCGTCAAGCTGGTGACCGCCGTGGCGGACTCGAGCTAGTCGATGCCGGCGTGGTCCTGGACGGCCCTCCTCGCCGGCGCCGTGCTCGCATCGAGCCGGAGCGAACAGCGGGGCAAGCAGATCTACCTGCGCGGAACCAGCCCCTCCGGCCGCGAGATCACCGCGTCCTTGGGCGACTCCGCCGGACTCCCCGCCGCGTCGCTCGCCTGCGGCGGCTGCCACGGCCTCGACGGCCAGGGGAAGCCGGAGGGGGGAATCGTGCCTCCCAACGTCACCTGGGACTCGTTGACCAAACCCTACGGGCACCGGCATCCCGACGGCCGCGAGCATCCGGCCTATACCGAGCAATCGCTGCGGCGGGCGATCACCATGGGCATCGACCCGGCCGGCAACGCGCTGGGCGTCGCGATGCCCAAGTACGCCATGTCCGCACAGGACGCGGCGGACCTGGTCGCCTACCTCAAACGCATCGGCAAGGAGAGGGAGCCCGGTCTCACCAACCGGGCCATTCGAATCGGGGCGATCGTGCCCGGCGAGGGACCGCTCGAGGACGCGGGGCGCGAGATCCAGGCGCTCCTCGAGGCCTACTTCGAGGAGCTGAACGCCCAGGCGCGGATCCACGATCGCCGGGTGGAGATCCGCTTCCTGCGGGATCCGGGCGGACCGCTCTCCCCGAAGCTCGAGCGGTTCCTGGGCGGAGAAGGCATTTTCGCGCTGCTGGACGCTCGCGCGCTCGGAGCGGACCAGGAGCTTGCCCGGCGCGCGGAAGCCGAGGAAGTCCCGCTGGTCGTGCCATTGGCGACGTTTCCCGAAGCGGACGCCGGCGCTTCCCGGCACGTGTTCTACTTGCTGTCCGGCCTGAAGGACCAGGGTCGCGCTCTGGTGGAGTTCGCGGTGCGGAAGCTGGACGACGCGAAGCCTCGGGTGGCGATCGTCCACCCACAGTCCGGCTCGTTTTCCGACGTCGTCCGGGCCATGGAGGAGCAGTGCAGGCTGGCAGGCTGCTCGTCTACGATCGAGGTCGGCTATCCCTCCGGCGGGTTCGTGGCCGCAACCGTGGCCGAGGCGCTGCAGAAGGACGGGTCTCAGGTGGTCTGCTTCCTCGGTTCCGGAAGGGAGCTGCAAAGCCTGATGGCGGAAACGCAGGCTTCGAGCCCTGCGCCGACGTTCATGGTCGCGGGAGCGCTGACCGGTCGGGACGTCTTCGACGCGCCCGCCGGATCCGCCAGCAGGATCTTCGCCGCCTATCCGATGCTTCCATCCGATCGGACATCGGAAGGCCTCGAACAGCTCCAGGCGCTGGTCCGGAAGAAACGGCTCACGCTCCGTCATCTGCCGCTGCAGGTCGCCGCCAACGGCGCCGCGCGGATCCTCGTGGAGGCGTTGCGGCGCTCGGGCCGCGACGTGAGCCGAGAGAAGCTGCTCGCGGAGCTGGAAGGGCTGTACGAGTTCGACACCGGCCTGCTGCCGCCTGTGACTTTCGGTCCGAATCTCCGCGTGGGCGCTCCCGGGGCATACGTAGTGGCCGTCGATCGGGCGAGGAGGCGCTTCGTTCCGGTCAGCGGCTGGATCGCGCCGAAGTAACCGGTCGTTCCGGATCTCGTCAGCGACGCCGCTCCAGTCTGTGATACTCGCTTTAGACCGCGAGGGATCACATCCATGCAATTTCAGGAGCTGGGGCTGTCGCAAAAGGCACTGGGCGCGTTGGAGCGCGCCGGATTCGAGGCGCCCACGCCCGTCCAGGCCCAGGCCATCCCGCCGGCCTTGCAAGGCAAGGACGTGATCGGCAGCGCTGCTACCGGCACGGGGAAGACGCTGGCGTTCGCGCTTCCCATCCTCGAGCGGCTCGAGGGGAAGCACGGCACTCGCGCGCTGATCCTCGCTCCGACGCGGGAGCTGGCGCTGCAGATCGGCGCGGAGCTGGAACGGTTCGGGCACGGCCGGCACGTGCGCAGCGCGGTGGTGATCGGCGGAGTGGGGATGAACCCGCAGACCCAGGCGTTCCAGCGCGGCGTGGAGGTCATCGTCGCCACGCCCGGCCGGCTCAACGACCACCTCGACCAGGGGACGGCGCGGCTCGACCAGATCGAGATCCTGGTGCTCGACGAAGCCGACCGCATGCTGGACATGGGCTTCTTGCCGCAGCTCCGCCGCATCCTCCAGCACCTGCCGAAGAAGAGGCAGTCGCTGCTCTTCTCGGCCACCATGGCCGGAGAGGTCCAGGAGTTCGCGCGCGAGCACCTGCAGCACCCCGTCCGCGTCGAGGTGGCGCGCAGCGGGGCCACCGCCGAGCGCGCCGAGCAGCAGGTGTTCCTCGTCGGCGAGGAGGAGAAGGTTGCGCTGCTGCTTGCGCTGCTCGGGCAGGACGAGCTGTCCACCCTGGTGTTCACCCGCACCAAGCGCCGCGCGGACCGCGTGGGCAAGGCGCTCGCACGGGGCGGGCACCAGGTGGCGGTGATCCATGCCGACCGCTCGCAGGCGCAGCGGCGCCACGCGCTCGAGGGGTTCCGCGCCGGCAAGTATCGCGTGCTGGTGGCCACCGACATCGCGGCGCGCGGCATCGACGTCGCCGAGATCGGCCACGTGATCAACTTCGATCTGCCGCACGTCCCCGAGGACTACGTGCACCGCATCGGGCGCACTGCGCGCGCGGAGGCCAGCGGCCGCGCCTCGAGCTTCGCCTCGCCGGAAGAGCACGACTTGCTCCGCGGGATCGAGAAGTTCACGCGAAAGGCCGTGGAGCGCGCGGCCGTCCCCCGGGAGCACGAGGCGTTCCGCACGGAAGTACAGCGCCGCGCGTCTGCCCTGCAGGAGCGCGGTCACGAGCAGAGGCGGCCGGCGCACCGGGCGCGCGCGCACCGCGGCGGCGCACCCGTCCGGCGCGGTGGCGGCGCGAGCGGTCAGCACGGCGGTGGCGGAGCCAGCCGGCACGGGCATGGCAGACCCGCCGGTGGCGGCGAGAGCGGCAAGAGCGGCCAACCGCCGCGCCGGCTCGGTAGCTGGAAGCCCCGCCACAGGCGCTAGCGGCCGCCTCCGCGGGGTTCTCCGCTCCACCCACTCTGACGGGAGTTGCTTGGCAAAACCTCGGTACTCGGAGCATGATGCGCGCGCCCGCGACCCTTACTGACCAAGGAACCTCAAAATGCGCATCCAGCTTGCGTGCTGCGTAGCCGCGCTTTCGTCCGCGGCCGCGTACGCCGCCGAGTCACAAGATCCGTGCAAGGCGCTCCTGGCGGAGTTCGGCGATCAGCTCGCCGACGCGACCTGCGTCGAGAGTGCTGACTTGACGACGAACAACCCTGCGACCACGCCTCAGAACAACTCCATCGCCGGCTTGCCAGCCCTCGCTTTCACCCCCGTGACCGATCGCGGCGTCATTTCGCCCAACCCACCCAATCGCACGCAGATCACGAAGGCCGTTCCCGGGCTGCAGATCGCCGGCCGCGTGGCCGGCGATCCCACGGGCGAGGCGCGCTTCCTGCTGCGGCTGCCGGACGACTGGAACGGAAAGCTGGTCGTCGCGGGCGCTTCGGGGACGCGGAGCGAGTTCAACGGCGACTTCGCCTGGAGCGACTACGTGGTCCAGAAGGGCTACGCGTATGCGTCGCAGAACAAGGGGATCCTGAACTTGTTCCTGGTCGGCGTCAGCGCGACTCCGCCGGCCGACCCGCTCGCTTGCAGGTTGAACCCCGCGTCGCCTGTGTGGGTCCATTTCTATGACAACGATGCCGCCAAGCCCTTCACCGAGTGGCAGGAGCGCATCGTTCAGGCCGCGAAACTGGCGCGCGACGGCGTCAAGGCTCGCTACCAGCACTACCCGCGCTACACCTACGCTGTGGGCACCTCGAACGGCGGTTACCAGGTCCGCCGCGCCATCGAGGAGGCGCCCGACCTCTTCGACGGTGGCGTCGACTGGGAAGGCACGTTCGTCGACCCGAGCGCGAACAACCTCCTCGGCACGCTGCCGCCCGCGATCCGCAACTTCCCCGCATACGTCGCGTCCGGATTCGACGCGAACAGCCCCGCTGCCCAGGCGATCCGCGCCGCCGGATATCCGCCCGACATCGTGAAGCGCAATGCGGCCGGCGCGGTGACCGCTTCGCTCTGGCAGAACTACTCCGCGCAATTCTGGGAAGTGACGCAGTGCCAGTGGCAGAAGCGCCTCGACCCCGGCTACGACACCTACCGCGCGGGCCCAGGCAACTACGACTACCTGAGCCGCGCCGCGACCACCGACGTTGCCGAGAACCTCGCCGCATTCGAGACTACCGGCAAGATCAAGCAGCCGCTCATCACGGTGGCGGGCACGATGGACGGCCTCCTGCCGATCAAGACGCAGGCGCGCGCCTACGCGGCGCGAGTCGCCGCCTCGCGCAAGGGCAACGACGAACATCGCAGCGCGCAGTACCGGCTCTACGAAGTGCAGAACGGAAACCACATCGAGACGTTCCGCGACACCTTCCCGCAGCTCGAGTTCATCCAGCCGCACGCGCAGCGCGCGTTCGATCTGCTGGTGGCGCACGTGGAAGATGGCGGGCCGTTGCCGCCCGACCAGTGCATCGGCCACGGCGGAGGCATCGACGCGCACCCGTCGCAGTCCGGGCAGTGCGCCTCGCTGTTCGTTCCCTGAGCGCACGCTGCCGGATTGGCTCCTCCTCAGGAGCCGATCCGCTGCACCAGCCAGGTCAAGCCGAGGCAGCCGACCGCGAGCGAGCAGAGCCGCACGCCCAGCGGCTCGAACCAGCGCGTCCTGCGCAGTGCCGCGAGCAGCGGGACCGCGAGCGCCACGATGCAGACCTGGCCTGCTTCGACGCCCAGGTTGAAGGTGACCAGCGCGGCAGCGAGGCCCGAGCGGGGCAGGTGAAGCTCGCGCAGCACGGTGGCGAAGCCGAACCCGTGCACCAGGCCGAAGGCGAAGGTCAGCATCCACCGGTGCCGCAAGGCGGAGGCGCGCGTCCCCCGACGCAGCGCCCAGAGGTTCTCCGCGGCCACGTAGACGATGCTCGCCGCGATGAGCGGCTCGATCACCCGCGGAGCAGGGTTCACTATCGCCAGGGTCGCCAGCGCCAGCGTGATCGA
The DNA here is from genome assembly GCA_035260805.1 of Myxococcales bacterium. GTDB lineage: Bacteria > Myxococcota > Myxococcia > Myxococcales > 40CM-4-68-19 > VBKO01. The sequence continues at coordinate 8,549 of DATFUN010000273.1, forward strand.
GTGCGCCACCGTGAAGGCGGTGACGATCTGCACCAGCTCCTTGAAGCTCCCTCCGAGGAGCAACAGGCCGATCAGGAACGCGATGTGGTCGTAGCCGGTGAAGATGTGCTCGATGCCCAGCCGGAGGAACCGGCCCGCCGCCGCCCAGAAGCTCGCGCGCGCCCCGACGTCGAAGCGCGGCGAGTCGGCCTGCACCATGCGCTGGGAAACCCGCCCGCCCGGGAACGTGACCTTGGCCAGGTGGGCGTGCCCGGGGGGCAGGACTTCGAGGAATCCGGCGCGCACGCTCAGCGCCTCGACCGCCCTGGGGCACGTCCACGATCCCGCAACCACGATGCCGTCGTCGCCCTCCACCTCCGCGCGCCCGCCCGCATCCCTCGCGCAGGGGCCGTCGGGAGTGGCCACCGCGTACTCGTCCAGCGTCAGGTGCAGGAGCGCCGGCAGGACCGCGTCCACGCCGCTCTGCTTGTACGTGCCGTCCGGCCCCTGCTCGAGCCGCAGCGAGGCTGCGAGGTCGCTGGCCGCGAACCGGAGCCGCGCCGCGACCCGGTCGCCGCTGACGTCCACCTCTCCGACCGAGACGCTCTGCTCGTGCGCCTTCGCAGGCAGCGCCGCGCAGGCGAGCAGGACGGCCCAGGCGCGCTTCATCCGGCTACCGGCAAGACGCCGGCGAACAGGCGGTCCTTGCCGTCGTCGCGCCCGCGCCCCGGGGATTCGAGGTGCAGGCGATTCTCTCCCTGCGTGTAGAACCCGACGTACAGGTGGAGGGGACTGGTCCCTGGGGTGAACAGGATCGAGTCGGCGACCAGGTCACCTGGGCGCCAGGCGTCAGTCGGGTACCGGCCGCCGGCGGGATCGTGCTCGCCGTGGATGCGGATGCCGGCGCTGTCGTCCAGGTGGACGAAGATGCGCCAGGATTCCATCTCGGCGCGGCAGCGCCAGAGGAGCGTCAGGCGCGTACGCTGGCCGGGGACGAGCGCCGCGGGCTCGAGCCGGTAGCCGACCAGCTCGGCGGAGCCGCCGAACACGGCGCCCACCGGTGTGACCCCCGGCGGGACAGCCGTGAGCAGCACGTCGGCCAGCGCGGCGCGGTCGATCTCGCGCCTCTTCGGCGCGTCCTGCCAGGGACGCTCGATACAGGCGCACAGCGCGACAAGCGCGAGGAGCGTCGGGCGCACGGCGCGGATCCATAGCACGACGCGCGCCTCGGCCGAGCCCGATCGCACCGTTCCAAAGATGCGCTATGACGCTTGCGTGGAGCCGCTCGGGAGCTACGAACGGTGGCTGCCTCCGGGCGCCGGCCTTGTCGCGGGCGCGCTCGCAGTGGTGTTGGGCGCGGGACTGTTCGAGCTGTCGCGCACGCTCGCGGAGGTGGCGCGCGGCCGCTGGTACGCGGGCAACGGGCGCGACGTCTTCCACGCCGCCGCGGTCGCGGCGCTCGGGGCCGCCTACTTCGCCAACGGGTTGCCGCCCGCGGTGGCGCTCGTGGTGGCGGCCACCGTTTCCATCCCTCCGCTTCTGCTCATCGACGAGCTGCCCGACCGCGGGCGTCGTCTGCCGCTCTTTCTCGCCTTGCTCGCGCTGGGTTCGGCGCCCGCGCTGTTCGACGCGCCGCAGGTCGTCGCCGCGACCAACGCGCTGGCGCGCGCGCTGTTCGATTGACCCCCAGGCCCAAGGTCGCGCTACCCCAGCATCGCGTCGAGCTTTCCCTGCTGCTCGAGCTCGTGCAGATCGTCCGATCCGCCCACGTGCTCCTCTCCGATGAAGATCTGCGGGACGGTCCGACGGCCGGTGCGCTCCGCAAGCGCGATGCGCGCCTCGTCGTCGCCGGCCACGTCGATCTCCTCGTACCCGACGCCCTTGCGCTCGAGCAGGCGCTTGGCTGTCACGCAAAAAGGACAGTAGGGGGTGGTGTAGATTTTCACGCTCTTCATGGACTGTCGGATGCCCGGGCGGGTCAAAAGGACCGGGACTGCCCACCGTCCACGACCACGCAGGCTCCGGCGATCCAGCTCGCCCGCCGGCTGCAGAGAAACGCGATCGTGTCGCCGACTTCCTCGGCGGTCCCGAAGCGCCCGAACGGGATCTCGCGCCGGACGAATTCCGCGATCCCTTGCGGATCGCCCTGCAGGCGCCGCTCCCACGAGCCGCCCGGGTGGAGGACGCTTCCCGGGGCGAGCGACAGCACACGGACGCCGCGCGGCGCAAGCTCGCGCGCCTGCTCGTGCGCCAGGCTGATGAGCGCCGCCTTGGTCGCGTTGTAGCTCATCGAGCCGCCGCCCTCGCGGCCCCAGATGCTCGCGACGTGCAAGACGACGCTGTGCTGCCGGCTGCCCGGCGCGTCGACCGACGGCGGCGGGAGCACCCCTCGTTCGCGCGCGGAGGCCTCCAGGAACGGGAGCGCCAGGCGGGTGGCGCGAATGGCGGGCCACAGGTTCCGGTCCAGCGCCGCCGCCCAGCCGGCATCGTCCATCTCGGCACCTCCAGGCTGGCTGCCGCCCACCAGCGTCACCAGCACGTCCAGGCCGCCCAGTCCCGCCGCGGCGTCGTCTACCGCCCGCTGAAGCTGCGCCGGATCGGTCGCATCCGCTGCGATGGGCAGGGCCTGCGGCGCTCCGGCCTCTTGGCACAGGCGGGCCCGTTCCTCCACGGCAGCGCGCGTGCGG
>DATFUN010000274.1:0-2437 GCA_035260805.1 Myxococcales bacterium
GAAACTTCTCGTAGCGGTCCTGCACCAGGGCGTCGCCGGACAGCGAGCGCAGCTGCCCCAGATGCTCGCGCAACGCGGTCCGGAGATTGGCGGCGGTGTCCTCCCAGCTCCGGTGCGCGCCGCCCAGCGGCTCCGGGATCACCGCATCGATGACCCCGGCCTTCTGGAGATCCGGAGCGGTGATGCGCATGAGCTGGGCCGCCTCGGGCGCCTTGGCGCCGTCGCCCCACAGGATGGCCGCGCAGCCCTCCGGCGAGATCACCGAGTAGATGGCGTGCTCGAGCATGAGGACCCGATTGGCCACCCCGATGGCGAGCGCGCCCCCGCTGCCGCCCTCCCCCGTCACCACCGCGACGACGGGCGTGCGGAGGGCCGCCATCTCGCGCAGGTTGCGCGCGATGGCCTCCGCCTGCCCGCGCTCCTCGGCGGCCAGGCCCGGAAAGGCTCCCGGGGTGTCGATGAGCGTGATGATCGGCTTGCCGAACTTGCCGGCCAGCTGCATCAGGCGGAGCGCCTTGCGGTAGCCCTCCGGATGCGGCATGCCGAAGTTACGGGCGATGTTCTCGCGGGTGTCCCGCCCCTTCTGGTGGCCGATCACCACCACCGGCTCGCCGTCGAAGGTGGCGAGCCCGCCCACGATCGCCTTGTCGTCGCCGAAGACCCGGTCGCCGTGCAGCTCGACCCAGTCCTCCAGCAGCAGGTTGACGAGGTCGAGGGTGTGGGGGCGCTTCGGGTGCCGCGCGATCTGGGTGCGCTGCCAGGCGGTCAGGCCCGAGTAGATGCGCTGCTGCTGGCGGGCGAGGCGCTCCTCGAGCTTCGCGATCTCGTCGCGCGCCTCGAGCGGCTCTTCCGAGGCACGCAGCTCCGCGATCCGATTCTCGAGCTCGAGGAGCGGCTTCTCGAACTCAAGCTCGTCCGGCATACTCCACGAGTATACTGCCGGCTCCGAGCAGCCCTTCCACTTTCGACACCAGGTCCGCGGCCGGATCCACCGCGAGCTCCTTGATCCGCAGCACCACCTCCTGCTCGGGCAGCAGCACGTGGAGGAACAGCGGCGTGCGGCCCTCGTGCTCGCGGCAGACCGCCTTCACCGAGGCGAGCAGCTCCGGCAAGGCCTCCGCGGCCGCGCTCACCCGGATGCGGCAGGCGTGCGCGGAGGCGCCCCCGTTTCCGGCTCCATTGCCGTGGCCGTTGCCGGCCGGGGCCAGATTGCCCATCGCGTCCTCCAGGGGCTTGATCTCTTCCGCGAGCACGACGCGGCCCTTGTCGCTGTCGTCCGCGCGGCCGCGCACGATGACCGGGCCCTTGTGCCGGAGCGCTCCCGCGCAGCTCCGGTAGGGCTCGGGGAAGATCGTCAGGGGGGTGCTGCCGTCGACCAGCTCGAGCGTGGCGAAGGCCATCCGGTTGCCGCTCTTGGTCGTGCTCTCGCTGAACGCGCTCACCTGCCCCAGCAGGAGCACGCGCGCTCCGGTCGAGCGGGCGGCCAGGTCGGCGGCGCTGAGCGCGCCGATGCGGCGCGCCATCTCCCGGTACTGCTCGAGGGGATGGCCCGAGAGGTAGAAACCCAGCACCTCCCGCTCGTAGGCCAGCATCTCCTCCTGCGGCCACTCGGGCACCGCCGCCGCGACCGGCGCGGCCGGCTTGGCGCCGCCGCCGCCCGGCATGTCGAAGAGCGAGACCTGCCCTTCCTCGCGGTCGCGCTGCTGGCGCTGGCCGCTGTCCATCGCCTGGTCCAGCCCGGCGAGGAGCCCGGCCCGCGTGCTCCCGAGCGAATCGAACGCCCCCGCCTTGATCAGGCACTCCACGACCCGGCGGTTGACCAGGCGCAGGTCGACGCGGGCGCAGAAGTCGTCGAGGGTGCCGAAGCGGCCGTCCGCCTCGCGGGTCCGCACGATCGACGCGATCGCGGTGGCGCCCACGTTCTTGATCGCGGCCAGCCCGAAGTGGATCGCCTCCCCCGCCACCGTGAAGTCGGAGCGGGAGACGTTGACGTCGGGCGGCTCCACGCGCAGGCCCATCGCGCGCGTCTCCTCCACGTAGAGGACGATCTTGTCCGTCTTCTCCATTTCCGATGTCAGCAGCGCGGCCATGAACTCGGTCGGGTAGTTCGCCTTGAGGTACGCGGTCTGGTACGCGACGACGCCGTAGCACGCGGCGTGCGAGTTGTGGACCGCGATGCCGTTGGCGATGAAGCTGGCGGCCCCCGGCACCTCGAAATCGTAGGTCGCCTCCTCGCCCTCGAGGATGAACGCCCGACGACGAGACCATCCGATCGGCGACTCGGCGAGCGCGTACAGACTCGGGGAGTCTAGCCGCTCAGCGAGAAATCTCACCGTGTCACGACGGATCCCCCGCTTACGCCCGTCCGAGAACAGCAATCGGTAGGAGATCCCGAGAGTCTTGCAGCCTCCTCGCAAACTGGAGTACGCCTTCGCGA
>DATFUN010000275.1:0-6452 GCA_035260805.1 Myxococcales bacterium
CCCCGTCCCGCGGAAGGACCCGTCCCCATGAAGACCCTCACCGAGTTCTCCGGCACGCTCGTCCGCATGGCCGCCAAGGCGGTGGCCGAGGCGCGCAAGCAGCTGCCCAAGGACGCGTTCCGCATGCGCGTGCCGCCGCCCACGCCCGAGCCGCACCCGGACGTCGAGCCGCACGACAACAAGAACGAGGCGCCTCCCGAGGAGGGTCTCGACAGCGCCACCGATGCCGCCGACGACGAGCTGGCCAAGGATGCGGTGAGCCACATTCCGGCGAGCGCCCTGCCCAAGCCGCACGAGTTCCGCCCGGGCGAAGCCGAGACGCCCAGCGACCGCGATACGCACGAGGATCCCGACATCGCCTTCCGCAAGGAGGAGGCGGTCGCGGGCAAGGATCTGGAGGGCCAGGCCCAGGACGGGCCGCCCGCCCAGGATCCGGAGGCGGAGCAGCGTCCGCCGCCGCGCGCCGACCCCGAGGAAGCGGAGACCGAGGAAGCGAAGAAGCTCCTCGACGAGGCGGTCGCGAAGGCGACCGGCACCACCGGCGAGCGGCTCGATCGGCTGCGCGAGGCGCTGAAGGCGGTCGGGAACCAGGCCGAGCGCGTGCGCCTGGTCCGGGTCTTCCCCGTAGACGAGCCGGTCCCCGGGGCGAAGAAGATCGGCGAGTTCCAGTACGTCGTCGATCTGATGCCCCACTCCATGAAGCAGGAGTTCCGCAAGGACGAGAAGGGCCGCGGCCCGCGTGGCCCGCGCCGTCCCTCGGGCGGCGGCAAGCAGAAGGGCGACACCCTGGAAGGGTCTTTCTCGATGGAATCGCTGGCGCAGGACCGCAGGAACGAGCGCGGTCCGGGCGCCGGTCGGCGCCCCGGCGGCGGACGAGGCGGCCCTGGCGGCGGACGCGGGCCAGGAGGCGGACGTGGACCTGGCGGCGGCCGCGGTCCGGGCGGCGGCCGTGGCCCCGGCGGAGGACGCGGCCCCACCGCCCCAAAGGGCCCCTAGAGACACGCGCCGACCAAAACATCACCGCGGAGGCGCGGAGAGCGCGGAGAATTCCTGGTGAACAACAAGACCTCGGCGTCCTCCGCGCCTCCGCGGTGATCCGTTTGCCTTCGATCGCGGCGCGGCTGCTTACTTCCGGTGCACCTTGCTCAGCGAGCCCTGGTCGGTCGGATTGACCAGCACCTGGGACACGTTCACGTGGGGCGGCCGCGTGGCGACCCAGACGATCACCTCCGCCACGTCCTGCGCGGTGAGGGGCCGCATCCCCGCGTAGACCTGCTTCGCCTTCTCGGTGGAGCCGAGCCGGACGACCGAGAACTCGGTCTCCGCGAGCCCCGGCGCGACGTCGCAGACGCGGATCTCGGTGCCGTTCAGCTCCAGCCGCAGCGTGTCGGAGACCGCGCGCACCGCGTGCTTGACCGGCGCGTAGATGCCGCCTCCCTCGTAGGTGCCGTACGCCGCGTAGCTGGAAATGTTGATGATGTGCCCCGCGTTGCGCCGGATCATCCCGGGCAGGAGCGCCCGGGTCATCCGGAGCAGACCGACGAGGTTCGCCTCGACCATCCCGAGGAGATCCTCGTCCTTGAACTCGGCGAGCTTGTCGCGCCCAAGCGCCCCGCCGGCGTTGTTGATGAGGATGTGCGGGGTCTCCAGCTCGGCGGCGGCGGCGAACTTGTGGATCGAGTCGGCGCTGCGCACGTCGAGCGGCAGCGCGAGCGCACGCGGAGAGCCGGCCTTGCGCGCCGCCTCTGCCACCTTCTCCAATCGGTCCATGCGCCGGGCTCCGAGGACCAGCGGGTGGTGAAGCTTCGCGAACGAGTGGGCCGCCGCCTCCCCGAACCCCGAGGACGCGCCCGTGATCACCACCGTTCCTTGCGCCATGGCTCAGATCTCCAGCACGTCCAGCGGGAGAGGCAGCTCGCGGCTTCCCTCCGCGCTGGAGCGGTAACAGGTCTCGATGATTTGTACGCAGGCCACGGCCTCGCGCAACTCGCGCCCGACGAAATCCCCCGACTCCATGGCCGCCTTGAACTGGTCGAAGAGCGAGTCGAACCACTGGGTGTGCGAGGCGTCCATCCAGTGCGAGGCGATGCTGCCCTTTTCGACGCGAGGCTTGCCCGAGAGGACGCCCGTGGTGAGCTCCCAGTCGTCGTCGTCGATCACCAGCGCGCCGTCCTTCCCCTGCAGCGAGTACACCACCTTCCGCACGCCGGCAGTCCAGGTGAGGAAGCAGTGCGCGTATCCGGTGGGGAAGGTGAGCACCGCGTTCAGGTTGTCCTCGGTGTCCCACTGCCGGTCGAGGGTGAGCGTCTTCGCGGTCACGTGCGTGGGCAAGGACCCGAGCCAGGCGAAGGTCAGGTAGAAGCTGTGGCTGCCGTGGTCCATGGCGATGCCGCCGCCCGAGGTCTTGCGGTCGCGGCGCCAATCGGTGCGCCACTCCGCGACTCCCTTGGCATGGGTGGTGCGGAAAGTGTTCAAGGTCACCGCGCGGATGGCGCCGATGCGGCCCGAGCCGATCACGTCCAGCGCGAACTTCACCACCGGCGCGTGCTTGTAGTTGTGCGCGGGGAAGACGACGCGTCTGTGCGCCCGCGCCGCCGCAACCAGCTCCATCGCCTGCGCGGTGGTGGTGGTGAGCGGCTTCTCGCACAGGACGTGCGCTCCGCGCTGGAGAGCGGCGAGCGCGATCTCCGCGTGCGCGTCGGGCGGCGTGCAGACGTCGACGAAGTCGAGCGCGGTCTCCTTCTCCAACAGCTCCCGCCAGCTTCCGTACAGGCGCGCGCCGGGCGCCACCGCGCGGGCCGCCGAAAGCCGCGCCGGCGAGACGTCCGCGATGGCGGCGATCTCGACGTCCTTGCGGGCGAGGTAGGCCGGGTGGTGCCCCTTGCCCGCGATGAATCCGAATCCGACGATCGCGCCCTTCAGCATCTGTCCTCCAATGCTCCGCGCTTTCGCGCTCCGCCCGTCGCCGGCAAAGCCGGCTCCTCCTCGCGGCGGGTGCTTATCGCAGGAATTGGACCCCCGCGGAAGTGAAACGCACACGCTGAATGGCGCCTCCGGGCGGCTGTGGCTAAAAGGATGCGGTCAAGGAGCCTCCATGTCCCGCGGACTGCAGATTGCGCTGGCGCTGCTCCGGATCGCGACCGGCATCAGCCTGCTGGGGCCCGGTCTGAACAAGCTGGGCTGGTTCGCGCACCCCGCGCTGGAGCCCATCCTGGCCAACTGGGCGCAGCACGCCCCCAACGGGATGGTCGTTCGCTATCTGCACCTGGTCGCGCCGCACCACGCGGGGCTGGCGCGCGTGGTGGCGGTGGGCGAGCTGGGGCTGGGCACGCTGCTCGTGCTGGGCTTCTTCACGCCGGTCGCCGCCGGCGTCGCCCTCGTCATGGTGGCGCAGTTCCACCTGGCGAGCGGCGCGATGTTCCAGCCCACCTACCTGATGGGCCAGAACGGGCTCGTGTACCTGCTCATCTTCCCGGTGCTCACCGCGGGGCGGGCGGGGGTGGCGCTGGGGCTGGACGGAATCCTGGGCCGCTCGATGAGGACGGGCCTGCGACCCTTGTAGATCGGAGCCTGCCTGCCGTGGCAGATCCGGGGACCTGATCGGTCACGCCGCTCGAGCGGCCAGTTGGGTCAAGGCGCGCTGCAAGTCCTCCACGTGCCTCGCCAGGCTGGAATAGGCCTCGCGCATCCCGGCGAGGTCCTCCGAGTCCGCGAGCTGCTCCATCCGGAGCGCGGCGTCGGCCGCGCGCCTGCCGCAAAGGCTGCCCGCCGACCCTTTGAGGGTGTGGGCTGCCTCGCGGACCCCGGTGCGGTCGCCCGAGTCGAGGGCGGCTTTCATGCGGGCGAGCCGCCGGGGGCTGTCCTCGAGGAAGACCTTGGCGAGTTGGTCCACCAGCTCCCAGTCGTCGGAGACGAGCGACAAGAGGGCGGCCTCGTCGAGCACGATCGGTTCCGCGGGTTGTGCGGTCTCTCGCATCGAATCGTTCTCCTTCTCAACCACCGAAGCGCGCGAGCGCCTCGGAGAGCGCGGCCGGGTCGACGGGCTTGCGCAGGAAACCGTCGGCCCCCAGGGACTTCACCAGCTCCGGCATGTTCGGATCGATGGTCCCGCTGAGGACCAGCACGGGCACCAGGGCGGTCTTCAGCGAAGCCCTGAGCCGCTTGAGGGCCTCGATGCCGCTCCCGCCGGGCATGTTGATGTCGAGGATGACCAGGTCGGGCTGCGGCGTGCGCAGGGCGAACATCACCGCCTGCATGGCGTCGAACACCGGGACCACCTCGTGGCCTTTGTCGCGCAGAAGCTTGGCAACGAGCGTCACGACGATCCGGTCGTCATCGGCCAGCAGGATTCTCATCCGCCACCCGGTGGAGCGATCCTCGGCAGCGGCCCGTCCGAGGCCGCTCCGCTGCCGCGCTTGAGCAGCCGCTCGATGGTCTCCTCCAGAATCTGCCGGTCCACGGGCTTGGTCACGTAATCGTCGAAGCCGGCCTCCCGCGCCCGCGCCTCGTCGCCGCGCATCGCCAGCGCGGTCACCGCGACGAGGGGAGTCCCCGCCAGCTCGGGATCGGCCTTCAGCTCGCGGGCGATGGCGAAGCCGTCCTTTCCGGGCATGGCGAGGTCGAGGAGGATGAGCGAGGGTCGCTCCCGCCGGGCCACTTTCGCGCCCTGCTCGCCGTTCTCGGCTTGCAGGACGCGGTAGCCCTTCCGCTCCAGCATCGTCCGGACGAGCTCGCGGTTCAGATCGTGGTCGTCCACCACCAGGATCGTCGGCCCTCCGTGCTCCCGGCGCGGCAGGGCGCCCGTCGCCCGCTGGACGGCGAGCACCACGGACTCTCGCGTGAAGTCGCCTTTCTGGGCGAGCGAGTGGACGCGCTTCTCGATCCGTTTCCGGTCGGCCGCCGACAGGTTGGCCCCGGTGAGCGCGATGACCGGCAGCTCGCGGGTGCGCGGATCCGCGGCGAGGGCCTCGAGCACTTCGAATCCGGAGACGTCGGGGAGCAGCAGATCGACGATGATCAGCGCGGGTTGTTTGCGGCGCGCGATCTCGATCCCTTCCCGTCCGAGCCCCGCCGTCTCCACCCGGAATCCGGCCGGCGCGAGGACGGAGCGCAGGACGGTCGCCACCACCGGGTCGTCGTCGATGGCGAGCACCAGCGGCTGCGCTCCGTCGGACCGGGCCTGCGCGTGCCTGGACATGCTCTCGAGGAGCCTCTTCCGATCCAGCGGCTTGACCAGGTAGTCGCTCGCGCCCAGCAAGAAGCCTCGCCTCTGCTCGGCGAGCACCGACTCGATCACCACCGGGATGTCGCGGGTCGCCGGATCGGCCTTGAGCTGCTCGAGGAGCTGGAGCCCGTCCTCGCCGTCGAGGTCGATGTCGAGCAGGATCGCCGAAGGCCGGAGGCGGCGGGCGAGCTCGAGCCCGTGCGCTGCGCTGCTGGCCTCGGCCAGATCGTAGCCCACGTCGTGCAAGTAGGCCCGGACCAGGCGCACGGTCGCCGCGTCGTCCTCGATGAGCAGCACCAGGGGACGTCCCTGGCCGTCCGGCTCCGCGGCCCGCGCGACGGGCGGGGCAGGCACGGAGAGCAGCGGACGCACCGCGCCGGCAGCCCACGGAGCGGCCGCCGCCATCGTGCGGATGGTGAACGAGAAGGTCGATCCTTTCCCCGGCGCGCTCTCGACCGCGATGGCGCCGCCGTGCTGCTCGACCAGCCGCTTGGAGATCGCCAGACCCAGACCGGTGCCCTGGTGCCTCTTCACCAACGCGCTCTCGCCCTGGACGAACGGCTGGAACAGGCGCGCGAGCAGCGCTTCGTCCATCCCGGGGCCCTCGTCTCGCACCCAGAACCGCACCTCTCCTTCGTTTTCGTCGGCCCCCACCTGGATCGTCGAGCCGTCGGGGCTGAACTTGAGCGCGTTCGAGAGCAGGTTCAGGAGCACCTGGCGGAGCTTGCCGCGATCGGCCAGGACCTCGCTGGATGCCAGAGCGCCGGTCCGGATCTCGATGGTCCGCTGCAGGGCTTGCGGACCGACCAGCGCGATCGCTTCGGCGACCGCCTCGCTGGGGGCGACCGCCTCGAGCTGCAGCTCCACCCGCCCGGCCTCGATCTTGGCGAGGTCGAGGATGTCGTTGATCAGGGCCAACAGGTGCCTGCCGCTCGCGAGCACGTCGTGCACGAACTTGAGGTGCTCGGCCGAGAGCGCCTGCCGCGCTTCCTCCAGCAGCAGCTCGGAGAAGCCGATGATGGCGTTGAGCGGCGTGCGCAGCTCGTGCGACATGTTGGCGAGGAATTCGCTCTTGAGCTGGTCGGCCCTCTGCACCTCCCGGTTCTTGACCTCGAGGTCTTCCCGCTGCACCTGCAGCTCCTGCCGCTGGACCAGGAGCTCCTCCGCCTGGATCCGCAGCTCCTCGTTGCGCGTCTCGAGCGCGCCCTTGGCGGCGGTCAGCGCCTCG
>DATFUN010000276.1:0-11447 GCA_035260805.1 Myxococcales bacterium
AGGACATCGAGCTGCTGCGCCACCAAGGCGTGGCGGACGTGTTCCCGCAGGACACTCCGCCCGACGTGATCGTGACCCGCATCCGCGAGCTGGCGGCGGCGCGGCCGCTGGAGTGAACGGATGGCGCTCGATCTGACCCGCATCGCGCGCGAACGCGGGGTCGACCTCCGCGCCTGGCCGCCGCGATACGATCCCGCGTACCGCCCGTCCGCCGAGGCGGGGGAGTGGCTTCCCGAGGTGGAGCGGGCGCACCCGGAGGCGCGCGAAGAGCTGATCCTCGCCAAGCTGCGCGCCCAGGTACGCTGGGCATGGGAGAAGAGCCCGTTCTACCGGCGCAAGTGGGACGAGGCGGGAGTCTCGCCCGACTCGCTGCGGTCCCTGCGCGATCTGGCGCGGTTCCCGGTGGTGCAGAAGAACGAGCTGCGCGCCGCGCAGGCAGCTCACCCGCCGTTCGGCGACTACCTCTGCATCGATCCGGCGGAGGTGGCCCGCATCCACGGGACCAGCGGCACCACGGGCCGGCCCACCGTCTTCGGCATCGGCCGCGACGACTGGGCGCGGATCGCGGAGGCGCACGCGCGGATCCTCTGGGGAGCCGGGATCCGTCCTCGCGACCGGGTGATGATCTGCTCCTTCTTCAGCCTCTACATGGGGTCGTGGGGCGCGCTGATCGGCGTCGAGCGCCTGGGCGCCACCGCGTTCCCCTTCGGCGCCGGGGTAGCCGGCCAGACCTTGATGGGCGTGCAGTGGGCGCGCGACATGAAGCCGACGGCGTTCTACGGGACGCCGTCGTATGCGCTCCACTTCGCCGACACGGCGAAGCGGGAAGGGATCGATCCGCGGTCGTTCGGCTTCCGCGTCCTCTTCTTCTCGGGAGAACCGGGAGCGGGAATCCCCTCGACCAAGAGGCAGATCGAGGAGACGTTCGGCGCGGCCTGCATCGACATGGGCTCCACCGCCGAGATGTCGCCCTGGATGACGGACGGCGAGTGCTTCGCCCGCGGCGGCATGCACTTGTGGCAGGACATCGTCTACACCGAGGTGTGCGATCCGAAGACCTTCCAGCCGGTGCCCTACGGATCGGAGGGCACGCCGGTGTACACGCACCTCGAGCGCACCTCCCAGCCGATGATCCGCTTCGTGGCGGGGGATCTGACCCGCTGGACCGACGCGCCCTGCGCGTGCGGCCGCACCTACCCGCGGCTTCCCCAGGGGATCTACGGCCGCATCGACGACATGTTCATCGTGCGCGGCGAGAACATCTATCCCTCGGCGATCGAGGACGTGCTGCGGGCCATCGACGGCTTCGGCGGCGAGTTCCGCGTGATCATCTCGCGGCGCGAGGCGATGGACGACCTGCTGGTCCGCGCGGAGATCCTCGCTGGGCGCGACATCGCGGCGCTGGAGCGCGAGATGCGCGAGCGCCTGCAGGCGAGGGTCGGCGTGCGTCCGAGGCTCGAGCTGGTCGCGCAGGGGACGCTGCCGCGCACCGAATTCAAGGCCAGGCGCGTGATCGACGATCGCGACCTCTACCGCAAGGGTGTCTCCGGGAGCTGACGATGAGCGACGAGAAAGAGCAGGCGCGCGCGCAGCGCCTCGAGTGGGAGCAGAACGAGCTGCGGGAGTTCCGCAAGCGGCAGCCCGAGTCGAAGGACCGCTACGAGACCGCCTCGGGCATTCCCGTGCATCGGGTGTACACGGCCGAGGACGCGGTGCCGTTCGAGGAGATCGGCTTTCCTGGACAGTTCCCCTTCACCCGCGGGCCGTACCCCACCATGTACCGCGGGCGCAACTGGACCATGCGTCAGATCGCCGGGTTCGGCACCGGCGAGGACACGAACCGCCGCTTCCGGTACCTCATCGAGCAGGGGCAGACGGGCCTCTCCGTCGACTTCGACATGCCCACGCTGATGGGCTACGACTCCGACGATCCGCTCTCCGAAGGGGAGGTCGGCCGCGAGGGCGTCGCCATCGACACCCTCGAGGACATGCGGGCCCTCTTCGACGGCATCGACCTGGAGAAGATCTCGGTGTCGATGACCATCAATCCTACCGCGTGGATCCTGCTCGCCATGTACGTCGCACTGGCGCAGGAGCGCGGCTACGACCTGAACAAGCTGTCCGGCACGGTGCAGGCGGACATCCTCAAGGAGTACCAAGCGCAGAAGGAGTGGATCTTCCCCATCCGTCCCTCGATGCGCGTGGTGCGCGACCTGATCGTCTACTCGGCGCGCAACCTGGCCCGCTACAACCCGATCAACATCAGCGGCTACCACATCAGCGAAGCCGGGGCGAACGCGGTGCAGGAATTGGCCTTCACCATGTGCAACGCGGTCGCCTACCTGCAGGAGGTCACGCAGGCCGGCGTGCCGGTCGACGAGTTCGCGCCGCGGCTCGCTTTCTACTTCGTCGCGCAGCAGGACTTCTTCGAGGAGATCGCCAAGTTCCGCGCCGCGCGAAGGTGCTGGGCGAAGATCGCCCGGCGCTTCGGCGCGAAGAAGCCCGAGTCGATGCGCTTGCGCTTCCACTGCCAGACGGCCGCGGCGACGCTCACCAAGCCGCAGCCGATGAACAACATCGTGCGCACCGCGCTCCAGGCGCTCTCGGCGGTGCTGGGCGGCGCGCAATCGCTGCACACCAACGGGCTCGACGAGGCCTACGCGATCCCCTCCGAGACGGCGATGAAGGTGGCGCTCCGCACGCAGCAGATCATCGCCGACGAGACGCGCGTCTCGCAGGTGATCGATCCGCTGGGCGGCTCCTGGTACGTCGAGTCGCTCACCAAGCGCATCGAGGACGAGGTGTTCGCCATCCTCGACAAGGTGGAGACCATGGGTGGCACCGTGCGCGCGGTGGAGCAGGGTTACTTCCAGCGCGAGATCGCGGAGACCGCCTACCGGGCGGTGCGCAAGAAGGCCTCGGGCGAGCTGCCGGTGGTGGGCGTGAACAAGTACGTCGACCCGCCCAAGCAGGAGCACATCGAGATCCACAAGATCCATCCGGAGGTCGAGCAGCGGCAGATCGCGCGGACCAAGGAGGTCCGGCGCAAGCGCGACGGCGGGAAGCTCTCTGCCCTGCTCGAGCGGCTGGAGCGCGAGGCGAAGGATCCGGCGGCGAACCTGATGCCGGTGACGGTCGACCTGGTAAAGGCAGGCGCGACCATGGGCGAGATCGTCGCGCGCCTCAAGGGCGTGTTCGGCACGTACGTCGAAACGCCGGTGTTCTGAGAAGTCCGCGGTCAAAAATGCGTCCGCAGCCAAACGTGGCGCTCAGTACACCTGCGCAGTGCCCGTGCTCTCCGCCGGGGCCGGCTGGTCTATAGGTGGGAATGCAGATGGAACCGCGGACCATCCTGGTGGTGGACGACTATGCGCCCAACCTGGTGGCGCTCGAGGCCGCGCTCGAGCCGCTCGAGCAGCGGGTGGTGAAGGCCAGCTCGGGCGAGGAAGCGCTCAAGTTCCTGCTCTCCGAGGGCTGCGCGCTGATCGTGCTCGACGTGAACATGCCCGGGCAGGACGGGTTCGAGACGGCGGACCTCATCCGCGCGCGCCCGCGCACGCGCGACATCCCCATCGTGTTCGTGACCGCTGCCCACCAGCCGGACGGCCCCCGCGTGGCGTCCCGGCACGGCGCGGCCGATTACATCGTCCGTCCGGTGGAAGCGGAGCTCTTGCGGACCAAGGTGCGCGCGCTGCTCGAATTGCGCGAGCGCAACGAGGAGCTGGAGCAGAAGCTCTTGCGGAGCGCGGAGCAGGAGCGCGCGCAGCTGATCGCCGAGCGCCGGCTGGAGCGGCGGTACCGCACGCTGGTCGAGGCGACGGGACAGGTGGTGTGGAGCACCGGCCCTTCCGGCGAGATGGTGGAGGATTCGCCATCCTGGCGCGCCTTCACCGGGCAAGCGGCGCGGGAGCTCTTGGGACGGGGATTCCTGGAATCGGTGCACCCCGACGATCGGGAACGCGCCGCGCGGGCGTGGCAGGACGGGCTCTCCGAGGCGCGCCCGTACGACCTCGAGCTCCGGCTGCGCCGCGGCGACGGGACCTACGCCGAGGTGCTCTCGCGTGGCGTGCCGGTCCTCGACGACGACGGCACCGTGCTGGAGTGGCTGGGCACCTGCATCGACCTGTCCGAGCACAAGCGCGCCGACAAGGAGGCACAGCTCCTCGCGGACGCTGGCCGCATCCTCGGATCCACGCTCGAGGGGGGCGCCAGTCTCGCCGCGATCGCGAACCTCGCCGTCCCCACGCTGGCGGATTCATGCGCCGTGCACCTGCGCGAGCCGGACGGGTCGATCCGGCTGGTCGCGCTCGCCGCCCTGGATCCGCAGACCGAACGCGCCGCGATGGAATCCGCCCAGCGCCGTCCCATCGATCCCGCCAGCGCCGAGGTTGTGGCGGCGGTGCTGCGCAGCGGGAAGACCGAGTGGGAGCGAAGCGATGCGGGCCCGCTGCCGGCCGAGCGTGCCGGCCTCGAGGACCACCTGGCCGACCCGATCGCCGCGAAGGCGCTCTCGTACATAGCGGTGCCGCTGTGCGCCCGCGGGCAGGTGCTGGGCGCGCTGACCGTGGTGACCACCGCGGATTCGGGCCGCCGCTACGACGCTCTCGACGTTCGCACCGCCGAAGAGCTGGGCGATCGCATGGCCGCCGCGCTGGACAACGCGGCGCTGTACAGGCGCGAGCAGGAGGCGGTGCGGGCGCGCGACGACTTCCTCTCCATCGCCTCGCACGAGCTGCGCACGCCGCTGACGCCGCTGCGGCTCCAGACCCAGATCCTCCGCCGCCTGCTGGCTCAAGGGACGCCGGCCCGGGAGAAGCTCGCGGCAGGGCTCGACACGCTCGAGCGCCAGACCGAAAGGCTCGCGCGCCTGGTCAGCGACCTGCTCGACGTGTCGCGCATCACCGCCGGAAAGCTCACCTTGCGCCGCGAGGCGGTCGACCTGGCGGAGATCGCGCGCGAGATGGTCGAGCGTTACGCCGGCGCGAGCCGGTCCCGCATCGAGCTGCGCGCGGTCCCCACGCTGGGCAACTGGGATCGGGTTCGCCTCGAGCAGGTGGCCACGAACCTGCTCGCCAATGCCGTCAAGTACGGCGAGGGCAAGCCCATCGAGGTGGTGGTCGAGCCGACCGACGCGGGCGCCGTCCTGGTGGTCCGCGACCGCGGGATCGGAATCGCGCCGCAGGACGTGGAGCGCATCTTCGGCCGCTTCGAGCGCGCGATCTCCTCGACCTCGTACGGCGGCCTCGGACTGGGGCTGTACATCGCCCAGCAGATCGCGGTGGCGCACGGCGGGAAGATCTCGGTCGCGAGCGCGCCAGGGCAGGGCGCCACCTTCACCCTCGCTCTGCCGGAAGCCGCCGCCGGATAGGCGTCAGTGGTCGGCGAGTGGAATGACGTCGGACGTCTTCTGCGACGCCGGCGCGGGTGCTCGCGAGGCAAGGCCCAGCGCGCAGAGGTAGAGCACCGCGGCCCATCCGAGCGAAAGGTGGACGGCTTCCGCCGCAGGCCGGCCATGGAAGGACGACGCGAAGGCGGCGATGCCCAGGGCCGTGCCGACTTGCCGGCTCGTGTTGAGCACCGCGCCGCCGATGCCCGCCAGCGCCGGGGGCACGCTGGCCAGGATCGCGGCGTTCATCGAGGGCGCGACCAATGCTGCCCCGAGGCCGGTGAGCGCCAGCAGAGGCCCTTGCATCAAGACGGGCGCCGAGGCCGGCAGCTCGGCGAGCCCCACTGCACTGGCGCCGAGGACGGCGAGCCCGCCGACGATCGGCGCGCGCGTTCCATAGCGACCAGCCAGCCGCCCTGCGACGATGCTCGTCACGCCGAAGAACACGCTGACGATACCGAAGAGCAGACCCGCGACAGCGGGGCTGTGTCCCTGGACATCCTGGAACTCGATCGAGAGGACGAACAGGCCGCCGAAGAAGCCGGCCGCGTAGACCACGGCCGCCGCCGCCGTGCTGGCGAAGGTCCGATCGCGAAAGAGGTGGAGCGGCAGCATCGGATCGGCGCTGCGTCGCTCGAGCGCGACGAACGCGGCGATTCCGCCGGCGGCGCAGGCCAACGCGAGCACGATGAGCGGCGACGACCAGCCGCGAGCGGACCGTTCAATCAGCGCCCAGGTCAGTGCGGCGAGCCCGAACGCTCCCGCCGCTTGCGCACCCAGATCGAACCCTCTCGCCGCGGACGCGGGGCTGCGCTGCACGAAGCGGAGCGTCAGCAGGACGCCGACTACCCCGATCGGAACGTTGATGAGGAAGATGCTCCGCCATCCGAACGCGTGGATGAGGGCACCGCCGACCAACGGACCGCTCGCGCCGGTTACGGCCGTGAGGCTGCTCCAGATGCCGATTGCCCGCGCGCGCTCGACGGGCTCGGGATAGGCGCGGCCCAGGATCGACAGCGATGCGGGCATGAAGAGCGCCGCGCCGGTCCCCTGGAGGACCCGGGCGGCGATGAGCCAGCCGATGTCGGGCGCGGCGACGCACAGCGCGGAGGCGGCAGTGAAGACGACGAGCCCAGCGGTGAACAATCGCCGGGCGCCGAGCCGGTCGCCCAGGCCCCCGGCCAGAAGCAGGAAGCTGGCGAACGGCAACGTGTACCCGTCGACGACCCAGGAGAGGCCGGCCGCATCGGTGTGCAGGCTCGCGCGGATGCTCGGGAGCGCGACGTTGCCGGCGGTCACGTCCAGGAGCGCCATTCCCAACCCGAAGCTGCTGGCGATCAGGGTGAATCTGGGGTCGGGGTACGGCCGGTGCATCGATGGCTCCTCGCGCGCAAACCCTATGGATGCATGCGCCGCCCCCAAGGGTGGCTTCGTCCGCGCACGCCGACCATGCAATCCTGCATGGCATGGCGGACTGGGACGCGGTGCGCTTCTTCCTCGAGCTGGCGCGTGCGAAGACCCTGGCGCGCGCGGCGCGCAGGCTGCGGGTCGATTACACCACGGTTGGGCGGCGGGTCTCCGCCTTCGAGCGGGAGCTCGGCGCGAAGCTCTTCGAGCGAACCCCCGACGGGTTCGTGCTCACCGACGCTGGCGAGAGCATCCGCGCCGCCGCCGAGCAAATGGAGCAGTCCGCCGCCGCCGTCGAGCAGCGCGCGCTCGGCGCCGACCGCCGCTTGTCGGGCACCGTGCGCGTCGCCGCAGCCGAGTCGGCTGGCCACGCGGTGGTCCTCCCTGCGATGCGCGAGCTGCACCTGCGTCACCCGGAGATCCGTCTATATCTAATGACGGGGCTAGCGCGCCTGGACATCGCGCGGCGCGAGGCGGACCTGGCGCTCCGCTTCGCCCCTCCCGAATCGGGCGATCTACGCATCCGCCGGCTGACGCCCATCGGGTTCGCGCTCTACGCGTCCGAGGAGTATCTGTCGCGGCACCGCCCGCCCGCGCCCGGAGAAGGGTTCGCCGGGCACGACGCGGTCCTCTTCGAGGAGGGCTTCCGCGGGTCGCCGGCATTTGCGTCGCTCGCGCAGTCGCTGCGCGACGCCCGCGTTGCCGTCCGAGCGAACAGCATGCTGTCGTTGGTCGAAGCCGTAGCGAACGGGCTCGGCGTGGGAGCGCTCACGTGCTGCCTGGGCGACGCGGATCCGCGGCTGCGCCGCGTCTTCCCCGATGTGCCTGTGCAGCGCGTCGATCTATGGCTGGTCGTGCACGCGGACGTCCAGCGCACCGGACGCATCCGCGCGCTCATCGCGGCGCTGGAAGCTCGCTGCAGGGAAGCAGCCGCGGTCCTGCGCGGATGATCGGCGGACACCGCAGAAACCAGGCCCCTTGGCCTTTGCCGTGCAGGGCCGGGGCAACCCGGGCGCCAATCGCTTGGATCGCTCGCATGATCCGCAGTACTGCGTCCCAGATGACCACTTTTCCCAGGGCGGACAATATGGGATGCGTCCCGAGGAATGTTCCTCCTCGGCCATCTGGGGATCGGGAGCTGGGCCGCTGCCCGGCGCGTCCGCGCAGAGCAGCTCGGCTGGCTGCTCTTCGGGACGCTGCTGCCGGACCTCATCGACAAGCCGCTCTACTATGCGCTGGTGCTCGCCACCGGACGCCATGGGGCGGAGCTCGGCCTGGTCTCCGGCACGCGAACCTTCGGGCACACCCTGCTCCTTTTGGTCGCGCTCTGGCTGGTCCTGCCCAGAAGGATCGGCGCCCCGCTCGCGCTGGGGATGATCACGCATCTGGTGCTGGACGAGGTGGGCGACGTGCTCGGGGTGTTCCTGCCGATGGTCGGAACGCACCCCCATCCGGGCACCATCGCCGCCATCCTCTTCCCGTTCCTGGGACCCCGTTTTCCCGTCTCGCCGTTCCACAGCATGGTGGAGCACCTGGCGTCGCTGGAGAACGCCTACGTGTTCGCGGGCGAGATCGCGGGCGCGGCCCTGCTCGCCTGGCAGTGGCGCGCCGGCGTGTTCACACGGCCACCGCCTGCGGGGAGAGGAGCGAGCGGAAGTACGCCAGCGTCTCCCTGAGGCCCTGCTCGACGGAAACGCGCGGCTCCCACCCCAGGAGCGCCCGCGCCCGGGAGATGTCCGGCCGTCGCCGGCGCGGATCGTCGATCGGGTACGGCTTGAAGACGAGCTGCCCGCGCGAGACCGACGCCGCGCGCACCGCCTCGGCGAACTCGAGGATGGTCATCTCGCGCGGATTCCCCAGGTTCACCGGCTCCGCGACGTCGCTCAGCGCCATGCGCGCGATGCCCTCGATGAGGTCCGCCACGTAACAGAAGGAGCGGGTCTGGTTCCCGTCGCCGAAGATGGTGAAATCCTCTCCGCGCAGGGCCTGGGCGACGAAGGCGGGAACCACCCGGCCGTCGAGGAGCCGCATCCGCGGGCCGTAGGTGTTGAAGATGCGGACGATGCGCGTCTCGACCCGGTACACGCGGCGGTAGGCCGCTACCATCGCCTCGCCATACCGCTTCGCCTCGTCGTACACGGAGCGAGGCCCGATGGGGTTCACGTTGCCCCAGTAGTCCTCGCTCTGCGGATGGACGAGCGGATCGCCGTAGATTTCGGAGGTCGACGCCTGCAGGAAGACGGCCCCCTTCTCCAATGCGAGCCGCAGGCCATTCTCCGTGCCGAGCGCCCCGGCCCGAAGCGTCTCGATGGGCAAGTGCGCGTAGTCGATCGGCGAGGCGGGCGAGGCCAGGTTGAAGACGAAGTGCAGCTCGCCGGGAAGCGCGAGAGGTTCGGTCACGTCGTGACGCACGAATCGGAATGCCTCCATGCCGCGCAGCCCCGCGAGGTTCCGCTGGGTCCCGGTCATCAGATTGTCGACGGCGATCACTCCGGAGGCGCCCTCTGCGATCAGCCGCTCGCAGAGGTGCGAGCCGAGGAAGCCGGCCCCGCCGAGCACCGCGATCCTTGCGCCAGCGTACGTTGCCATGCGCGAATCTGCGCGAGCCAGGGCGGGAGGGAAATCCCTTGCAGTACGGATCTCCTTCCCGCCGGGCCCTTCCGCGCCCGCGCGGCGAGCCGCATGTTGCCGCGCGGAGGTCGCGGATGGCGAAGGAGATGAGGGTCGCGGTGATCGCCGGCCCGCGCCAGGTGCGCGTCGAGTCGCTGCCGCTCCCCGACCCGGCGGTGGGGCAGGTGCGTATCCGCGTGCAGGGGTGCGGCGTCTGCCACTCGAACCTGCCGGTGTGGGAAGGCCGGGAATGGTTCCGGTACCCGCTGCCTCCGGGCAACCCCGGGCACGAGGGATGGGGCACGATCGACGCGGTGGGCCCGGACGTGCGGGAGATCGAGGCCGGCCGGCGCGTCGCCTTCCTCTCCTCCTCGGCATACGCCGACTACGACCTGGTCGCCCAGGAGGCGCTGGTCCCGC
Source organism: Myxococcales bacterium (assembly GCA_035260805.1). Taxonomy (GTDB): domain Bacteria; phylum Myxococcota; class Myxococcia; order Myxococcales; family 40CM-4-68-19; genus VBKO01. The sequence goes on from DATFUN010000276.1 coordinate 9,824, forward strand.
TTCCGGCTGCTTTCGATGCGCAGCCATTCCCGGGCGAACCGCTCGGATGCGCCATGAACATCTTCGGCCGCAGCGACATCCGTGGAGGGCAGATCGTGGCCGTGGTCGGAGTCGGTTTTCTCGGCGCTCTCCTCTGCAGGCTGGCCTCGCAGGCAGGCGCCTCCGTCATCGCGCTGGCCCGGCGCCCGTTCGCCCAGCGCGTCGCGCGGGACTTCGGCGCGCGCGCCGTGCTTCCGATGGACGACCACCGGCGCATCGTCGAGGAGGTCCGCGATCTGACGGCCGGGCGGTTCTGCGACCGGGTGATCGAGTGCGCCGGAGCGCAGTCGACGCTCGACCTGGCCGGCGAGCTGACCGCGGAGCGCGGGCGTCTCGTCATTGCAGGGTTCCACCAGGACGGACCGCGGCAGGTGAACCTCTTCCTCTGGAACTGGCGGGGGCTCGACGTGATCAACGCCCACGAGCGCGACCCTCGTGTCTACCTGGAAGGCATCCGCCTGGCCGTCGACGCAGTCGCCTCCGGGAAGCTGGATCCGCGGCCGCTGTACACGCACGAATTCCCGCTCACCGCTCTCGGCGAAGCGTTCGAGGCGGTGCGCACCCGGCCGGACGGGTTCCTCAAGGCGCTGGTGCGCACGTGAAAAAGCCCCGGCTCGGTTTCCTCGGCGTCGGGTGGATCGGTCGCAACCGCATGGAGGCTATCGCGCGGAGCGGTGCCGCCGAGGTGATTGCCCTGGTCGATGCGGCGCCCGAAATGGCGCAGAAGGCGCTCGAGTGCGTTCCGGGCGCGCGCGTCCTGCCGGGCTTCGCGGCGCTCCTCGATCAGGACCTCGAAGGCGTGGTCATCGCCACCCCCAGCGCCCTGCACGCGGAGCAATCGATCGCGGCGCTCCGGCGCGGCATGGCGGTGTTCTGCCAGAAGCCGCTCGGCCGCACGGAGGAAGAGGTCCGTGCGGTCCTGGATGCCGCGCGCGCGGCGGACCGGCTGCTCGCCGTCGATCTCTCCTACCGGTGCACGCGCGCGGTGCAAGCGATCCGCGATCGCTTCGGCGAGCTAGGCGAGGTGTATGCCGCGCACCTTGCCTTCCACAACGCCTACGGTCCCGACAAGCCCTGGTTCTACGACGCGCGCCTCGCGGGCGGCGGCTGCGTGATGGACCTCGGCATCCACCTCGTCGATCTGGCGCTGTGGCTCCTGGACGCGCCGCGCGTCGAGCGGGTGGCCAGCTCCTTGTCGCAGAAGGGGCGCAAGCTGCGCGGCCGCGATGCCGTGGAGGATCACGGCGCCGCACTTCTCGAGCTGTCGACCGGCTGCTCCGTGCAGCTCGCCTGCTCGTGGTGCTTGCCGGCCGGCCGCGATTGCCTCATCGAGGCGTCGTTCTACGGAACGCGCGGCGGGGCATCGTTTTCCAACGTGAACGGCTCTTTCTACGATTTTCGCGCCGAGCTGTTCCGCGGCACTTCCCGGGAAGTCTTGGTCGATCCGCCCGACGCCTGGGGTGGCCGCGCCGCGGTGGAGTGGGCCGCACGGCTGGCTACAGGGGAGCGGTTCGACCCACATGCCGAGGAGCTGGCCGCGGTGGCTGCGACCATCGATCGCATCTACGCAGGCGGGAAAATCGGG
>DATFUN010000277.1:0-2210 GCA_035260805.1 Myxococcales bacterium
GGCTGCCATCTTGGGCGATGGGGCGGCGCTGCGGCATGCGGCAGTGCTGGCCGGAATGGGGCTGGCCGACGCCGCGGCGGCCGCTGACGGGCTGGCAGGCATCGGGGTATTGGAGCCGGGGACGCCGCTGCGGTTCGTCCATTCGATCGTGCGGACCGCGGTGCACGATGACATCCCGGAGGCGATCCGCGGGCTGCGTCACGCCGAGGCGGCGCGACTGCTAGCCGCCGAGGGCGCAGATGCCGACGTCGTGTGCGCGCATCTGCTGGCGTGCGAGCCGGCCGGGTCAGCTGAGGTAGTGGAACTGCTGCGGTCGGCGGCGGCGCGAGCGGTGGGCCGCGGCGCTCCCGAGAGCGCTGTGGCCTACTTGCGGCGGGCGCTGGCGGAGACGGTTGATGTCAGCCTGCGTGCCGTGCTGCTGCACGACCTGGGCCTGGCGGAGAAGGTGCTGCTCGATCCGGCGGCAGCGGGTCATCTGCTCGAGTCGCTGGAGCTTGCCGCCGATCCTGCAATGCGGGCGGTCATTGCGCCCGACTTGGCTGAGCTGCTGGTGCTCGCGGGGCAGTGGGATGCCGGGGCAGAGGTTGTCCGGGCGGCCCTGGAGGAATTTGCGGATCGCGCGGTGAACCTGGGTGATTCGTCCAGTTCGGCCGTTACGCGCCTTCGGATGTGGTGGGAGTGGTTCGGGGCGTACGATCCGCGACTGGTTGGTGAGTTCGATCGCCGCCTCCCGGAGTTGCTCGCCGCGGCCCGCGAGCAGACCGCTGGGGCGCGTGCGCTCGCTGGGCTGCTCGCAGGCGTGCTGGCATGGCGGGGCGAACCGGCCGCGACGGTGCTGGGACTGCTCGATCACGCGCTGGACGGCAACCGCCTGCTCGGCCATGTGGACTCGGAGCCCTTGATCGTCGCACAGGCCCTGCTCGCCGCCGTGTTGCTGGAGGAGGCTGCGCGGCCGGAAGCGCTCGCCCGGCAGCTGTTCGCCCTGTCGCGCTCGCGTGGCTCCGTGACCGCACTGGGGGTCGCCGCCTTTGTGCGCGCAGCAGTCCGGTCCCGCCGCGGTGAGCTGGTGGGCGCGGAAACCGATTTGCGCACGGTTATCGAAATCGGCACCGAGCACGGCGCAGCATTCGCAGTCCCATCGGCGCTGTACTTCGCAGCGGATGCGCTGATCGAGCGGGGCGAGCTTGCCGACATTGCCGCGCTCGCCACCGGGATCGAGCTTGAGCCCGGTCTGGAGCGGGCAGTGAGCGGCGCGATCCTGCGGGAGGTCTGCGGCCGGCTCGCGCAGGCGGCAGGAGACTTTGCCACCGCGCGGGCCCAGCTGCAGGCCGCCGCAGACACCTACCAGGCGCTGCATCTGCTGAACCCCGGCACCTGCTGGCGCTCGGCGCTCGCGCTCGCGCTCGCGGCCGAAGACCCAGGCCAGGCGCTGCGGCTGGCCGACAGTGAGCTCGAGGCGGCACGGCGGGCCGGATGGCCGCGGCCGGCCGGAATCGCGCTCCGCACGCGCGGCCTGCTCCAGGGTGGCCAGCAGGGGCTGGACGACCTGCGCGAGGCCGTAGAGGTACTCGCTGAGTCCGGGGCGCGGCTGGAGCACGCCCGCGCCCTAGTCGAGCTCGGCGCCGCGCTGCGGCGCGCCAACCAGCGCGCCGCCTCCCGCGAGCCACTGCGCGCCGGGCTGGACCTTGCGTACCGGTGCGGCGCGGGACGGCTCGCGCAGCGGGCAGCGACTGAGCTGCGGGCGGTCGGCGCCAGGCCCCGGCGGGCCGTCCTGACCGGGCTGGAGGCGCTGACACCCAGCGAACGGCGCGTCGCGGAACTCGCCGCGGGCGGGATGAGCAACCCCGAGATAGCCCAGGCGCTGTTCGTGACGCTCAACACCGTGGAAGGCCACTTGCGTCACGCCCACCAGAAACTCTCCGTCAGCTCCCGCCGCCAGCTGCCCGCCGCCCTCCGGTCCCCCGCCCCTTCTCCGCCCATGCCGCCGGGCGGGCAAACAGTGACGGCGGCTCAATGACGCGCCCGGTCGGCCGGCTCTGAGACCCGCCCGATCCTGGCCTGGCCACGGCCGACGGGCAGGCCGGCCCAAATACCACGGTGCCTCCGTGGCGCCAGCACCGGCCCACGCGGGCACAGTCGTCCCCATGTAACTGCCGGGGGTCAGCCCAGACTGGTCGAGGAGCAAGTGATGGAGACGCACACGACGGCAG
>DATFUN010000278.1:0-6858 GCA_035260805.1 Myxococcales bacterium
CCCGCCGGGAGGCCTGGCTGCGCGATCAGTACCGCCACGTCGAGGAGCACCGCCACACCCTGGGCGAAGTGCAGGGATGGTTCCGCGAGAATCGCGTCGAGTACCTGCGGGCCTTTCCAGACACGCTGCTCGCCGCCGAACCGCCCGCCGGCGGCGACCTGTTCCGCCCCGCCGAGGACGACTGGGCATTCGAGAACGTGCTCGCCCAACTCGGCTGGGCGCGCACGCTGTGGCACGAAGGCGGGCTGTTCGTGGTGGTCGGCCGCGCCGCGGTGCAGTAGCTCCCGGCGCGCTGCGGGACATCTCGGCGTTCCGCCGAGGCGGTCGACTCCCGCGAGGCGCGTACCTAGCTTCACCCCGATGGGCGTGTCGACGAGGATCGTCTGCGCGGCGCTGCTCGCGTCGTCTGCTGCCCGCGCGCAGGCGCCCGACATGTCCGCGGACGCAGGTCAGCGGGACGCGGGAGGTCCGTCGACCCCGCGCGAGAAGGTCGCCGCCCAGGCGTCCGAACAAGCCAAGAAGGACGTCGACGTCGCCGGCATCCACCTGCAGGTCGCCAAGCTCTATCTGGCGGGTCTCTACGGCCTGACCGGTGCGCCGAGCACCTGGGATCGCGAGCACGGCGTCGCTCTCTTCAACCAGGCGCAGACCGCGCTGAGCGACGCCGACCGCCAGCTCGCCGAGCTGCAGGGCCTCGCCAAGAGCAACTGGCCCGGCGCGAGCGACCCGCTCTCCCGTGCCCGGACCACTCTCGCGCGTGCCCAGGTCCAGTTCCGGTCGCTCTCCGTACCGTTGCGCACCAGCGGCGGCCAGGACCAGGCGGGCCAGAGCGTGATCGGCCAGATCTACAAGTCCCTCGACTCGTCTCGGGACGAGCTGAATGCCGCCGCCCGGGCGATGGGCGTGGACACGAAGCTGCGGACGCCCTGAACCGGAACCGGACTCCGCTACTTGTGCGCGACGAACGCCGCCTTGGCCTCGGGCAGCTCGCGCTTGATGTCCGCGATCCGCTGCTCGCTCGAAGGGTGATCCGAAAGGAACGCGGGCGGCTCCTTCCCCTTGGAATAGGCCAGCATCCTCTGCCAGAAATCGACCGCCGTGGCCGGGTCGTATCCCGCCTTGGCCATGAGCACGAGGCCGATGTGGTCCGCCTCGCTCTCCTGCTGGCGCGAGAAGGGCAATTCGACGCCGAGCTGCGCGCCCAACCCCAGCGCCGCCCCGGTCATCTGGACGGCGCCGGGCTTGTTGGCCTGGACGGCCGCGAGGAGACCCGCCTCGCCGAGCTGCATCAACTGAGTCCGGGAGAGCCGCTCCGCCCCGTGATGCGCGAGCGCGTGGGAGATCTCGTGCGCGAGCACCACCGCGAGCCCGTTCTCGTCCTGGGTGATGGGAAAGATGCCGCTGTACACGGCGATCTTGCCGCCCGGCATGCACCAGGCATTGACCGTCTTCGGATCGTCGATGACCGTCGTCTGCCACTGGTACCCGGGGTGGAACTGCGCCTCGGCCGTGTCCGCCAGCCGCTTGCTCACTCGCTGGACCAGCTCGACGTGGGCAGGGTTGGTGTCGGTCTTCGCCTTGGCGAGCTCCTGCTGGTACGACTGCATCCCGAGCTGGTTGATGGTCGAATCGCCGACCAGATTGAGCTGCTTGCGCCCGGTCACCGGCGCCGTCGTGCAAGCCGCGAGCATCGCCACCACGCCGAGGAGGATTTTCACACCCGGAATGTAGGCACGGCCCCGGCCGTCCGCTCGCCCTACGCCCGTCTGCGAGCTCGATCGCCGATACATCGTGTCCTCCTTCGCGGACGCCACCGCGCGCTTGCTCATGTGACGTCCAGGATCGTTACGACTTCAACGAGCTGCCCCAGTCCGCCAATGCGTGCGCCAGTTCGCGCAGCACCTCGGGGTCGGTGCGGCCGCTGCGCTTGAGGACCTGGAAAGAATGATCCGCTCCGTCGACGATGCGCAGATGTGCGCGCGGGAGCTTGTCCACGATCGGTCGGAGCAGCGAGAGATCGGCCAGGTCGTCGCGCGTGCCCTGCAGGAAGAGCAGCGGGACCGCGATGCGCGGGAGGTGCTCCGCGCGCTTCACTGACGGCGCGCCCGCGGGATGCAGCGGGAAGCCGAGCAGTGCGATACCGCGGACGCCGGGAAGCGGCGCGTCTGCCTGCGCCTGCGTGGTCATGCGGCCGCCCATCGACTTCCCGCCGGCGACGAGGGGCAGGTCCGGCGCCGCTTCCTGCGCGGCAGCGGCAGCCGCGCGCACGGTTGCGTGGAGCGTCGCCGGGCGATCGGGTCGACTGCGGCCGGCCTGCGTGTACGGGAACTGGTACCGGAACGTCGCGACACCTTCCGCCGCCAGCGCCTCGGCCATGGCTTCCATGAAGGCGTGCCGCATCCCCGCTCCCGCGCCATGGGCGAGAACGTAGAGGAGGCGCGCGCCGGATGGCCGCAGGAAGAGCGCATCGAGCCGCTCGCCACCGGAGCTGAAGACCAGCTCAGGCACCGAGCCGCTTCCGCAGCCGCTCCAGCGCGGCCGGCACGTCGGGGTCCAACTCCAGCACCTTCGCGAGCGGGTCACGCTTCAGCTTGCGCAAGCGCGCCGGAGCCGTCTTCAAGGTGAACGCGCGTGGGTCGAGCTTCTCGTTCACCTCGCTCCAGCGAAGCGGCATGGAGACGGTCGCTCCCGGGACCGGGCGGGCGGAGAACGGCGCGGCGATCGTCTTGCCATAGCCGTTCTGGAAGCAGTCCAGGTACACGCGCCCCTTGCGCGCCGGGATGGGAGCGCGCACCAGCGTGGAGATGTCCGGGTGCTCGCGCTCGACCACGTGGGCGAGCACCAGCGCGAGATCGCGCGCCTGGTCGTGCGTGCACCGCGATGGACCGAGCGGCAACAGGACGTGCAGCCCCGCCTGGCCGCTCGTCTTGCAGAACGACGGCAGGCCGATCTCCTCGCACAGGTCGTGGACCGCGCGGGCGAGGCGGACCACCCACCCGAACGGAGCTCCCTTCGGATCCAGATCGATCACCGACCAGTCCGCGCGGTCCGGCGCTTCGGCCCTCCCCGCGTACACGTGCAGCGGGATGGTTCCCAGGTTCGCGACGTAGAGGAGCGTCTCCACGTCGTCGCAGACGAAGTGGTCGATGTCGCGCCCCTCGTCCGTCCCCATCCGCGCCGTGCGGATCCAGGCCGGCACGTAGTCGGGCGCATCCTTCTGGAAGAAGGACTTCCCAGAAATCCCGTCGGGAAAGCGCGTCAGCACCACCGGGCGGTCGCGCAGGTAGGGCAACAGCCATGGGGCGATCGCGCGGTAGTACGCGAGGAGGTCACCCTTGGTATGTCCCTCCTCCGGCCAGAACACCTTGTCGAGATTGGAGGGCACGGCCTCGCGCGGCGCGGTCCGCGCAACCGGAGCCGGCGCGGCGCCCGGCCGAGCGCACTCCAGAGGAGGCTTGTCGTCGCGGAAGCGCAGGAAGACCGGCGCGCGCAACAGCCCCTCCTCGGTGATCTCCCGGTAGCGCACCTCGACGACGCGCTTGGGCGAGACCCACGAGTGGCCCCGACCGGTGGGAAGCGGACCCGTGCACGGCGGCCCGGCGACCCGATCGCGCTCCAACTCCTCGCGGAGCGAGCGCAACTGGGCATCGCTGAAGCCGCTGCCCGCGCGGCCCACGTACACGAATTCCCCGCCCTCCGCATATGCGAGGTGCAGCGACCCGAAACCCGTGCGCGAGCCTTCCCCCGCCGAGAAGCCGACCACGGCGAAATCCGCGGTCCGATCGGCCCGGATCTTGAGCCAGTCGCGCGAGCGGCCGGACCGATACGGCGAGTCCGCGCGCTTCGCCATCACGCCCTCGAGCCCCAGCTCGCGCACCTCGCGGAACATCTCCTCGCCCCGACCTTCCAGGTGATCGACATATCGCAGCGGGCCGAGGTCGGGCAGCAGCAGGCGCAGCAGGCGCTTTCGCTCCGACAGCGGGAGAGGCCGGAGGTCCCAATCCTCGAATGCGAGCAGATCGAAGCAGAACAACGTGGCCGGCAGCTCCTGTGCGGCCCGATCGAGATCGCGCGGCGCGGTGAGCAGCGCGCGCTTCTGCAGCCGCTGGAAGCTGGGACGTCCCGATTCGTCGAGCACCACGATCTCGCCGTCGAGGACGACGTGCTCGGCCGGGAGGGCGCGCAGGGCGGACGCCAGATCCGGATACACGCGGGCCGCCTCGGAGCCGCGCCGGTAATGGATCGCCGCGCGACCCTGCTCGCGCCCGGCGATCGCGCGGAACCCGTCGTACTTCAGCTCGAAGAGCCAGCGCGGATCGCTGAACGGACGCGGGTCCACCTCCGCCAGCATCGGCTGCACCTCCGACGCGCGGACGGAGCCGCGCGGCGGCCCCAGCGCCTGCAACCCTTCTCGCACCGCGGCCGCGCCGGCCGACACGGGCAGGACGGGCGCATCCGGGAACGTCCCCCGCCTCCGCACGTGGCCGTCGCTGGTCTCCTTGATCAGCAGCCACTCCTTCCCGCGAGTCCGCACCAGCGTCCACGCGCCGCGCAACTTGTACCCGCGCAGCTCGAACAGGAGCTTCCCGTCGCGGATCCCGGCCGGGAAATCCTGCACGGGCGTGCAGCGGCCGCAGTCCCACGGCTCGCCTTCCCCGCCGCCGCCGGGCTCGATCTCGACCGCGAAACGCCGGTCGGCCGGATCCGGCGAAGGCCCCTTGGGAACCGCCCAGGACCGCAGAACGCCGTCCGTTTCCAGATGGAGCGCGTATCCGGGTCGCGAGCCCGTCTGCCGCACGACCGCGAACCGCCTGCCCGGGCGCTCGTCCAGGAAGTTGGGCATGAACACGAGCAGGTTATCATCGCGCCCATGGCCGCTCGCTCCATCGGTTCGGGGACGATCTCGTTCGGCCTGGTCTCGATCCCGATCAAGCTCTTCTCGGCGACGCAGAGCCAGGCGGCGATTTCCTTCAACCTGCTCCATGCCAAGTGCAAGGGCCGGTTGAAGCAGCAGTACATCTGCCCGCGCGACGAGAACATGGTCGTCGAGCGCAACGACATGGTGAAAGGGTACGAGCTCGGGAAGGACCAGTACGTCACCTTCACGCCCGACGAGCTGAAGGCGCTGGAGGAGAAGGCGTCGCAGCAGATCGAGATCAGCGAGTTCGTCCCGAGCGAGAAGATCGATCCGGTCTATTTCGACAAGGCGTACTACCTGGCACCGGAGAAGGGGGCCGACCGCGCTTATCGGTTGCTCTCGGAGGCGATGCGGGCCACCGGCCGCACCGCGCTCGCCCGGTACGCCGCGCGCGGCAAGCAGTACCTGGTGCAGCTCCGGCCCATCGAGGGCGGCGGCCTGGTCATGCAGCAGCTGATGTACTCCGACGAAGTGCGGCCGTTCGCCGACGTGGAATTGCCGCAGGGCGAGGTGAAGCCCGCCGAGCTTGAGCTGGCGAAGCAGATCATCGAGCAGATCGCCGAGGACGACTTCAAGCCCGAGAAGTACGAGGACGACGTCAAGAAGCGGATCCAGGAGCAGATCCAGCGCAAGGTCGAGGGCCAGGAGATCGATCTTACTCCTGCGGAGCAACCGAAGACGCAGGTCATCGATCTGATGGAGGCTTTGAAGGCCTCGCTGGCGGCCCGCGGCGAGAAGGCGGCCGAGCCCGTCGGCGAGGACCGCAAGCCGGCCCACCGCGCGCCCCGGGCGGAGAAGGCGGCCAAGGCTTCCCGCAAGTAGCCCGGCCGTGCGAACCTCCGCGCGATGACCGGCTACGGGTCGCGCGAGGTCTCCCGGATGCTCGGCCTCTCGGTGGGGCAGCTGCGGTCGTACGTGCGCTTGGGCTTCCTCCACCCCGCGCGCGGCCCTCGCGGCGAGCTGCGGTTCAGCTTCCAGGATCTGGTGCTTCTCCGCGCCGCGCAGGGCCTTTTGGGCGCGCGCATCGCCGGGCGGAGGGTCCGGGCGGTGCTGCGCAAGCTGCGCACCCAGCTTCCCGAGGGACGGACGTTGCGCGACGTGCACATCCGCGCCGAAGGAGATCGGATCGTGGTCGGCGACGGCGCGCGCAAGTGGAGCGCCGAGGACGGGCAGATCCTCTTCGACTTCGGCACCGCGGAGCTGGCCCGGCGAATCGCACCGCTGGCGCGCAAGCGGTCCTCCTCGCTGGACGCAGATGGAATGTACGAGCGCGGCTGCGATCTCGAGGAGGCGGACCCGGCGGCGGCGCGCGCCGCGTATGAGCGCGCGCTGCAGCTGGATCCGGAGCACGCGCAAGCGCACGTGAACCTCGGGCGGCTGCTCCACGAGGCCGGCGAGGCCGCGAGCGCCGCCGAGCACTACCGCCGCGCGCTGAAGGCGCGCCCCGACGACGGCACCGCCGCGTTCAACCTGGGCGTGGCGCTCGAGGACCTGGGGCGGCGCGCGGAAGCGATCGACGCGTACCAGCTCGCGATCACGACCGATCCGCACTGCGCGGACGCGCACTACAACCTGTCGCGCCTCTACGAGCACCTCGGGCAAGGAGCGCCTGCGCTGCGCCACCTGCGCACCTACCGCGCGCTCACCGGCCACCCCTGATGCGCGTCTTGTGCGGGACGAGCGGCTACAACTACGAGCCGTGGCGCGGCCCGTTCTACCCGGAGGACCTCCCCAAATCGAAGATGCTCCCGTACTACGCCTCGCGCTTCGACACGGTCGAGATCAATTACAGCTTCTACCGGAAGCCGACCGCGAAGCTGCTCGGCGGGTGGGCGGCGCAGGTGCCGGATCGATTCCGATTCGCGCTCAAGGCGTGGCAGCGCATCACGCACCAGACGCGGATGCGCGAGCCGGAGCTGGCTGCTGCGTTCGCGGACGCG
>DATFUN010000279.1:0-3949 GCA_035260805.1 Myxococcales bacterium
GATCCGGTTCCACTTCCGGAGCTGGGTGATGACCGGCAAGGAGCCACCCCCGAGCCTGTATCCGACCTTGCGCGCCAACGCCTTGCACCGTGACGACGACGGCGACGACGAGGACGACGACGACGGGCACGACGGAAGGAAGCCGGACGGCTTCCTGGTGGAGCCGACCAAGCGCGCGATGGGCTTCCCCGACATCCCCGCGCTGATGGACCCGTCCAGACCGTCGTTCGCTCCGGATGCTCCGGAGGCCGGCCGGTTCGACGGCAAGCCCGAGCTCCCGTTCATCAACCCGGTCCTCGACTACGACTGGGGGCCGGAGTTCAACCCGTCCGACGGCTCGGGCGTGCCGACCAAGCTGCCTCCGCCGATCCGGCGCGTGATCAAGATGATGGTGCCGAGGGTCGACGCGGACGGCAACGAGCTCGGCGGCGTTCCCGTCGTGCTCCGCGACGCTCCGCTCGGAACGTACCTGGGGTGGAACATCACGGTGTCGGGGTTCCACAAGGGCCAGAACTGCAACTACACCGGAGGCGTGATCCCGTTCGCGCGGACCAAGGCCGAGCGCGACGCGAGCAAGGACCCGCGCCCGTCGCTGCAGGAGCGGTACACGGACCATGCGGGGTACGTCGCGGCCGTGCGCGCCGCGGCTGCCAATGCCGTGAAGAAGAGCTTCTTGCTGCAGGCGGACGCGGACGCGCTGATCGCGCAGGCAGACGCGAGCAACGTGCTCAAGTAGCCGGCCGGAAAGACTGCGGGGGCGCGGGCCATTGGGCACGCGCCCCCGCTGCATTTCGGGATCCGTGCTAGCCGAGCTGCGGATACTCCAGCGTGGCGTCGTGATGGACCGGCCGCTTGTTCCCGCGGGCCTTGCCCTCGGGCTTGGCCGCGCGAGGGTGCGGCTTGACGGCGGCGTGCATTTCAGCCCCGCTGCTCGCCTTCGCGTGCACCTGCGGAGCGGCCTGCGCGGAGCGTGCAGCCAGAAGTGAAAATGCCGCGCCCATTGCAACGACCAATTTGCCCGACTTCATGTGAAACCCCCCGGAATTCCTCGTCGCGCACGGTGCGCGAACGAGCCTCAAGCAGGTAACACTCGAAAGTTCGGCGCCGCAACGGAGTCGATCGGGTCCGCTGCGGGGTGCTCTGGCGCGGGCGGGAGCCAGCGGCCCCGGCGACCTACTTGCGCGCACCCGCCGCAGGCGGCGCCGGCTCCTCCACCTCGACGCCGGTCGCCACCACGAAGCGGGACACCATGTTGTATCCGGCGATGGTACCCACCAGCTCCACGACCTGGGCGTCCGGCAGGACCGAGCGGACGCGCTTCATCGTGGCCGGTGAGACGTCGATCTTCTGCGTCATTTCCTGGGTGAGCGCCATCGTCGCGCGCTCCGCGTCGTCGAACAGCTTGGGGTCGCCCCCGCTCGCCGCCTGGCCCTTGCGCAGAGCGTCCAACTGCTCGCGCGTGCCTCCGGCCTTGAGGAACTCCCCCTCGTGCTGCACCCACTCGTACTCGGCCTTGTTGAGCACGCCGATCTGCATGATGGCCAGCTCGCGCAGCTTTCCCGGGAGCTCCAGCTGGTTGCGGATCGCCGCGAACATCCCGTTCCAGCCCTTGGCGAAGTTGGGGCTGTGCAGGAGCATGCGGTCCAGGTTGAGCAACCTGCCGCCGCCCCGGCGTGACTTGATCGCGGCGACGAGGTCCGGCGGGCCCACCTGGTCGTCCGAGAGGTACGGGATCCCCGACTTGGAGACCTTCTTCGCACCCGCGGACGCGTCTTCTGCCAGCGCGGGGATGGCGAAGAGCGAGGCGATCGCGACGGCAGCCGCCGCCAGCACTGCGTTCCTTGGCAACGTCATGGTGTCCTCCTCGGAGAGACGGCGCCTTTCGGCGAGGCGCGGACTCTAGCCCAACGCCGCGGCCCGTGTGCGGGCGGCCGCTTGCCGCTGCCGGTTGAAAGACGGATCGCTCCCGTGCGTAATCGGGCGGGAGAGCGCACCCGGGAGAGCTTCGCAAGTGCTCGACAGGACCAGCGCGACCGAGGCGCCTGTTGCCGCCCAGCCCCGGGCAGGCGTCCTCCTGCGCGCCATCCACGCGCGACCCGACGAGCTGAAGGCCGTGCTGCTCGCCTTCGCCTACTTCTTCTTCCTGCTCTCGAGCTACTACATCCTCCGGCCGCTCCGCGAGGAGATGGGCGTCGCCGGCGGAGTGCAGAAGCTGCCGTGGCTGTTCACGGGCACCTTCGTGGCGATGCTCCTCGCGGTCCCCGCCTTTTCGGCGCTCGGGTCGCGCCTGCCGCGGCACCGGTTCATCCCGCTCTCGTACCGGTTCTTCACCGCGAACATCCTGATCTTCTGGGCGCTGTTCGCGACGGGGCGGTTCCCGGTGGGCGCCGCGCGCGCGTTCTTCATCTGGACCAGCGTCTACAACCTGTTCGTCGTCTCCGTCTTCTGGAGCTTCATGGCGGACATCTTCCGCCACGAGCAGGGTGCGCGGCTGTTCGGGTTCATCGCGGCGGGCGGCAGCGCAGGGGCGCTGGCGGGACCGCTCTTGACGACCTGGCTGGTGAAGCCCCTCGGCACTACCCACCTGCTCCTCGTCTCGGCCCTCCTCCTGGAGGCTTGCGTGCAGTGCGTGGGCGCGCTGCACCGCTGGTCGCTCTCGGCGCAGCCGGAAGGGGGGCGCGACCGGATGGCGGCGCAGCAGCCGCTGGGCGGCGACTTCGCGAGCGGCATCCGCGTCGTGTTCCGCTCGCCGTTCCTGCTCGGCATCTGCGCGTACGTGCTGCTGCTCACCGCGACCGCCACCTTCCTCTACTTCGAGCAGGCGCAGATCGTGCTGCGCGCCAGCGGCGACCCGCGCGTGCGCACCGCCCTGTTCGCGCGCATCGACCTGGTGGTGAACGTGCTGACGCTCTTGCTCCAGGGTTTCGTCACCGGGCGGCTGATCCGCTCGTTCGGCGTGCGGGCCGGCCTGGGCCTGTTGCCCGTCTTGACCGCGCTGGGATTCGTCGCGCTCGCGCTCGCGCCGACGCTGCTCTTGCTGACCGTGGTGCAGGGCGTCCGCCGCGCGGCGCACTTCGGCATCGAGCGCCCGACCCGGGAGATCCTCTTCATCGACGTCGATCGGGAGCAGAAGTACAAATCGAAGAACTTCATCGATACCGTCGTGTATCGCGGAGGCGATGCGGTGACCGCGTGGATCTCGTCCGCGCTTTCTGCTCTGGGGCTCGGGGTGGTCCCGGTGGCCGCCGCCGCGATGGCGCTGTGCGGGGTGTGGCTCTGGAATGCCCTGGCGCTGGCCCGCGAGGACCGGGCGCTGGAGGCGCGATGAGCTGGTCCCGCCGCGAGCTGCTCCAGCTGTTCGCCGCGCTTTCCGCCGGAGGTCCCATGGAACGCATGCGAACGCGCGCGATCCCGCGCACCGGCGAACAGCTCCCGGTGATCGGCATGGGCACCTACCGCACCTTCGACGTGGGCGAAGCGGAGGAGGAGCGCAAGCCGCTGCGCGAGGTGCTGCGCCGGCTCTTCGACGGAGGAGGCCGCGCGATCGACTCGTCACCCATGTACGGGCGCGCGGAGCAGGTGGTGGGCGAGCTGGTCGAGCCGCAGCGGCAGCCCTTTCTCGCCACCAAGGTGTGGACCAGCGGCCGCGAGGAGGGCATCGCGCAGATGCAGCGCTCGATGCGCCGGATGCTTCCCCGCGGCGATCGCCCGTTCGACCTGATGCAGATCCACAACCTGCTCGACTGGCGCACGCATCTTCCCACCCTCCGGGCGTGGAAGGAGGAGGGGAAGATCCGCTACTGGGGGATCACCCATTACACCGAGTCCGCCTTCGCCGAGATGGAGGCGATCGTGCGGGCGGAGAAGCCCGACTTCGTGCAGCTCCCCTATTCGATCGGCGCGCGGGAGGCGGAGAAGCGGCTCTTGTCCGCCTGCGCGGAACATGGGG